>JALYZK010000089.1 GCA_030945705.1 Vulcanimicrobiota bacterium
GAATATGATCTCAACTACCACTGGTCGTACCCGCCTACCGTGAACGATGCCCGAATCAATGATATTGTGCGCGGCGCTGGCCGCAAGGTGCTCGGCGAAGATATGGTAATCGAGCACGACATCGTGATGTGGGCCGAAGATATGTCATTTATGCAAGAATTGCGCCCCGGCGCGTATTTCATCGTGGGCTCGCGGGGCGCCGATTGGACTGCGTACCCGCATCACAATGCCCGTTTTGACATTGACGAGCGCGCCCTTGAGGTCGGTTATAAAATGATGGTACAATTGGGCCTTGGTTCATAAGAGCGCGCCAGTGAAGTCTACGTATTGTTAGTAGCGGACCGCTTGTGGCGTTCGGCACCACACCTGCCTTCGCTCTGAGGCACCTTCCGCAATAAGGCATATCGAAGAACCTGCCGGGCACGCTGGACTGTTCATGACGGCAACGGGAGCTTCGATCCGAACAGGAATTTGGCAGAACAAGTCCAGTTCCGGCAAATCGTTGCCTAATTCGATCTTGTTCGCTTGGCAGTGGAACACTCCAGGCAGTCACGACCTGAGGTTTGAAGCAGGGGTTTATAACGCCAAAGAAGGCTTTTCATTTCTGGACATCGGCGGATTTTACGTCCAGTAATTTTTGTTACGGCTTAACGTCTCGAGCATTTTTTCCCACCGCCTCTGCGGTCGATTCCGCAGCCTTCTTGGATTGATCCATCATTTGTTGGACGTGCGTACGGGCTTGTTCGGCTGAAGAGCGCATGGCGTCTGTCCCGATGCGCATAAAATTCTGCAGATGGCCAAGCGCACGTTGCGTTTGCTCTTGCGAGATCATCGCACTTTCTTGGGCGTGCTTAGTCAAGGTTGCTTGCAATTCTTTGGCGCTTTTCATCGATTGTTCAATCAGTGGCGTCATGTTCTCGCGCTGTTTGGCGGCTGCGTCGCCGATCGAACGCTGCATCTCGCGAGCATTCTTGAGCGCTTTTTCAATTATCTCGTTGTTATCCATGTCGTCTCCTCAAGCTGTGCCGCGTTCGGTGACGGTTAGAACCCACCGTACGGCTCTTACATACTGATCCAGTTCCTTGGTGTTTCGCTCTAACCAAGCGAAAGCCGCATCATTCTGGGCGCAGATTCCTGTCCGCCCTTGGATCCGTTTTACATAGGCTTGAGCGCTTTCTACTTCCAGCTCCACTCGATCCCACTGTGTGCGCAGCGTTTCCTCTGAAGCATCGATGAATCGGGAAAGGATCGGAGGCGCTTGCAGCTTGGGAAAATGCAGCGAGAATTCAAGCCGGGCTAAGGTGTATTCACTGCGCACGCTGATCAGTGATGCTATGAGCTGAACCAAACGGACTTCCAGGACCACAGTCTCCTTTCAGGAAGCGATTCTTGGCCCGGCGAAACCTGCCTCTTGCAGCTGTGAAAGGATGAGGGGTGGTTTTGCAGGCAGGCCGCGAGCGCCGCTACGTTATTGTAGGAAACGGTTTCGCCGGAACGACGGCCGCCGAACAGTTACGCAAGGCTGATCCGGCCTGTTCGATCGTGATGTTTACCGACGAGCCGTATACGCTCTATAATCGGATCGCGTTGCCGCCTCTGCTCCGTAAACAAGTGACCGAACGTAAAGTTATCATTCGTGACGCGGCCTGGCACCAAAAGCAAGACATCAAATTATTTCTCGAAACTCAAGTGGAAAGCGTTTCACTAGAGGATCGCTGCGTCGTAGCCGCCGGAGTTTCATATGCGTACGACGCTCTCCTAATTGCCACAGGGGGGAGGCCCAACCGCTCTACAGCTCCGGGGGCCCAGGGCGCCGATAACCTTTTCAATTTTCAGTACATGAGCGATACCAAGGCGATATCCGAAAAGCTCGAGGGCTCCAAAGTCGCCGTCGCGGTCGGCGGTTCGTTTATCGGCTATGAGTTAGCCGAAGCGTTCGCGTCGCGTGGCATGGAAACGCACTGGCTAATCCGGGGAGACCGGTTTTTGCGGCGCATGCTGGATGACGTGGCGGGGCAAATGGTTCATGACGCCGCTTGCGCCGACGGCGTACACATGCATTACAATGAGGAAGTGGAAGAGTTCGTTCGTTCTAACGGTGTTGCCTCGAAACTCCGCACCCGCCATGGAGTCGAAATTGCCGGCGATTGTTATGCAGTGGGACTGGGCCTTACCATGAACACGGAGCTCTTTGACGGCACCCTCGTTGAAACAAGCCAAAATGGGATCGTGTGCGACGACCGTTTGGAAACTCGGGTAAGCGGTGTTTTTGCGGCGGGTGATGTGGCGGATTTTTACGATCCGATTTTAGAACTGCGTTACCGTATGGGTACCTGGAACAATGCCGGCGCTCACGGGAAAGTTGCTGCGATTAACATGTCGGGTGGGGATCAGCGCTACCACGATGTTCCGGAATATTCGAGTAAGCTCTTCACCGAGCAAACCATTACGCAGTTTGGCCTTTCGCCGGAATACCTTTCGGATCTGAACATGGTGCGCAAATTTGATTTGCAAACCAAGCAATACCGGGCGCTTTATTTTTGGAAAGGGCGCCTTGTGGGTGGTCTCATGCTCGGAAAGTCAAACCGCGCGGGAAAGCGCAAGTATGTCGAAGCCATCAAAGCTAAAACCATTTTTTCTCAGGCTGACTGGGAATCGCTCCTAGACTGGAC
>JALYZK010000099.1 GCA_030945705.1 Vulcanimicrobiota bacterium
GGCTTGTAGCTCGAACGGCGCGCGATGTCAAGTGCGGCGGCATCATCGCTGTGATTGGTGGACTTGATTACCCGAGTAACTTTGAAACTCCCGTTCGCATTGACTTGAACCTGCACGACAACTTTCCCGGAACCCCCGACCGCAACGCTTGGCGCAGCGCGCTTGACCAATTTGGGCGGAAAGTAATAATTATACTTTACTTCGTTGGAGGTCGCCGCGACTGCAGGCAGCGCATATGCAACCGCAGCTAGGACTAGCGAAGCTCTAAGAAAACGACTCATTAAGTAACCTCATTCGGAAAAGTGCCCTGTGTAAGGATAACAACGCATAGGGAGCATGTTTCGTCGTTTGCATGCTCTATGCAGCAAGAGTTGCCGCCGGTAAGGTTCTTCCAACGGCTCGAGCGATTCCCGGCAGGCGGCGCATTAATTCGTCGAAGGCGGCAAACGTTAAAGATTGCCTGCCATCCGAAGCGGCGACCGTCGGGTCGGGATGAACCTCAACTAGCAGACCGTCAGCCCCGGCGGCGACCGCCCCCAGTGCCATGGGTGTTACCAAGGGGGCGAAGCCAGTACCGTGGGATGGATCGACGATGACTGGGAGATGAGTCATCGATGCTAGCAGCGGAACAGCAGTGAGATCGAGCAGATTGCGGGTTGCGGAATCAAACGAACGCACGCCGCGCTCGCAGAGAACCACATCGTTATTTCCTGCCAGCAGCAAGTACTCGGCCGCCATCAGCCATTCTTCGACCGTGGCCGCCAGACCGCGCTTGAGCAGAACCGGTAGCCGTAGCTCCCCGACCTCCCTCAGGAGACTAAAATTCTGCATATTACGTGCACCGATTTGAAGCATATCAGCGTAGCGCGAAACCAGCTCCACGTCGCGGACATCAAGGACTTCGGTGACCACTGCCAGTCGGTTCCTATCGCCATGCTCGCGAAGGAGCTTAAGGCCTTCCTCACCCAACCCTTGGAATGCGTAGGGTGATGTACGTGGCTTAAAAGCGCCGCCGCGCAAAACGTTGGCGCCGCGTTCGGCCACCGCTTTTGCGGTCCGCGCAAGTTGATCGCGGGATTCGACGCTGCAGGGACCGGCGCAGATCGCGAGTGCCTCACCTCCGAAACTCGCTCCGTTCCTAAGCCGCACAACGGTTGGTTCGTGGCGCGTTTGGAGGCTTGCTAACTTAAAAGGCATCATTCTTTTGCGGGCAGTTTTTTCGCCGCCAGCACGCGGAGCGCCGCTATTTCCCGCTCGCTTGCGCGGCGAAAGTCCCCGACCGGGAGTTCGCCAAGCTTAAGTGGACCAAAACGCATCCGAACCAATGCGATTACTGGATGCCCCAGCGCTTCAAACATCCGCCGCACTTGCCGGTTCTTGCCTTGATGGATCGTGAGGTCGATGATTGATGCACCACTTCGCACGGCGACGACACGCAACTGCGCACCCGCGGATTTTTCCCCCTCCAAGACGATTCCTTGCCGAAAGCGCTTCACATCTTCGGCTTGCAGACGGCCG
The DNA here is from genome assembly GCA_030945705.1 of Vulcanimicrobiota bacterium. Classification (GTDB taxonomy): domain Bacteria; phylum Vulcanimicrobiota; class Vulcanimicrobiia; order Vulcanimicrobiales; family Vulcanimicrobiaceae; genus JALYZK01. Next base: position 1,519 of record JALYZK010000099.1, read on the forward strand.
GACACGGTGGCTCGGTACGTCTTGTCGACCCCGAAGCTTGGATGGGTAAGGACATGACACAGCTCGCCATCATTCGTGAGCAGTAGGATACCCGAAGTATCATAATCGAGCCGGCCAACTGGAACGACGCGCGGCAAACCCTTTGGCAAAAGCGAAAGGATCGTGCGCCGGCCCTCCGGATCTCGCCTGGTGGTCATAACGTTGAGCGGTTTGTGCACGACCAAATAGGCGAATTCGCTAGTCAAGGCGATCGTGCGCCCTCCAACTGCGACAACGTCTTCTTCCCCAACGCTTCTACCGAGTTCGCGCACGAGCGCACCGTTCACGCGAACCTCGCCCCGGGAAATCATTTGTTCGGCGCGGCGACGGGACGCGATGCCTGCATGTGCGAGGTATTTTTGAAGACGCATCACCGCATGTCTCTCGTAAGCGCATATAACGCAACGTCGTAAAACCGCCCGCTTTTGTAAACGGCACGCCGCAATACGCCCTCGCGAACGTGCCCCGAATTTTCCAGTACCCGCATTGACGCAACGTTAGGAGCATAAACATGGGCTTGCAAGCGTTCAATCTCATAGTTTTCAAAAACGTATGCAACAAACTCAGTGGCGGCGCAAGTAGCAAGGCCCTGGCCCCAATATCGCGAGCCTAACCAATAACCCCACTCTGCTGTGAACCTTTTCTCTAGCGAAAGACGCCGATATCCGATCCCGCCAACCACCGTATCTTCAACCGTGACGGCAAAATTAGTCGCAACCTTGCTGTTCCTATTGAGATTGATCCAAGCGCGTGCATCTTCAGTAGTGTACGGATGTGGAAAAGCGTCTGGCATGTAACGAGAAACACTTCTATCGTTAGCCGCCGCGGCGAGCCGCGCTTCATCATTTCGGCGCCACGATCGTATCACGCACTTCCGACACTCTAATTTCACGCCGTTTGAATTACCTCGATTTTCGCCCGTACCACGATTGGACGTCCTGCATCGGGGGGCTCAATATGATGGATATTGCAGCCGCGATGACACGGCGGTGAGGCGCGAAGTTAGTGCAACAGAAGGCTACACGCCTTCCGGCGAACTGGCCGTTTGCAAAACGCGTGCTTCGACCAGCTCAAGATAAGCAAAACTTTTAGCCGCGGCCGTTGCCATCCTCGTAGCCCCGCGAAAGCGAGAGCGCTTCCTTGGTCACAGTTTGCAAGAACTCATCATTCGTACGCGTTTGCGCCATGCGGTCGAGAATGAGTTCCGTGATGTCGCCGGTGTTAAGGACCGTCGTAGCACGACGCAACATCCAAATTTTACGCAATTCGATTTCGCTGAGCAACAGCTCTTCGTGACGCGTACCCGAACGCTTGACGTCGACGGCGGGAAAGACGCGCGATTCGGCTAATTTGCGCGACAGATTGAGTTCCATGTTCCCCGTGCCCTTGAACTCTTCGAAGATCACATCGTCCATTTTGGAACCGGTTTCAACCAGGGCAGTAGCGACTATCGTAAGCGAGCCGCCTTCTTCGATTTTTCGAGCAGCGCCGAAAAAGCGCTTTGGCTTATGCAAGGATGCCGTATCGAGACCGCCCGAAAGCGTGCGGCCGGAGGTTGGAATAACCTGATTGTAAGCGCGAGCGAGCCGCGTGATGGAGTCGAGCAAGATTACAACGTCCTTGCCTAGCTCCACTAAGCGCTTGGCGCGCTCCATGGTGAGTTCGGCAACGGCAGTGTGGTTTTCAGGATGCTCGTCAAAGGTCGAAGCCACGACTTCACCGTCAATAGTACGCTGCATGTCCGTAACTTCTTCAGGGCGTTCATCAACCAACAGTGCGATAATGTGCGCCTCGGGGTGATTTATCGAAATCGAGTTGGCAATCTGTTTGAGAAGGGTCGTCTTACCCGCCTTAGGCGGCGAAACGATGAGAGCACGCTGGCCTTTGCCGATTGGACTAAACAAGTCAATGAGACGAGTCGAAAGCTGGGTTGAGCGCACTTCCAGTCTGAAGCGCTCGGTTGGATAAACCGGCGTTAGCTTTTCAAAAGTTCGGCGACCACGAATTGCTTCCGGGTCGAATCCATCAACTGTTTCAACCTTGATGATGCCGTAATATTTCTCGTTGTCTTTGGGACGGCGAACTTGGCCTTCTATTAGATCCCCGCGACGCAATTCGAAACGACGGATTTGCGATTGGCTAATGTAGATGTCGTCCGGTCCCAGGAGGTAGCCGTCGCGCCGCAAGAAGCCGTAACCCTCCGGCAACACGTCCAGCACGCCGTTTGCCATTTCCAACCCGGAGCGTTGGGCCTGGATCTCCAAAATCTTTGGAATCAGCTCATCTTTTTTCAGTTTGAGGGGAGTCGTAATATCGAAGGTCTTGGCGATCTCGTTTAGCTCGGTCTTAGTTTTCTCTTCCAGCTGGAGCGCGGTCATGAGCGGCGGACCGACGGACTGTGGAAACTCGGGTTGCGAAAAATGCTCGCCCTGTTGCGGATTAAAGCGCGGATGATGACCGCGACGTGGACGCCGACGACGGTTATTGCCGTCAGGACGCCCGTTTTGAGGGGGTCGATTGTCGAATTGCAGCGGACTATCTCTCTTGTGAAGTCGCGCACTTCATGCGGCAACCGGTTACCGGCGAGGCTGCCTGGCACTGGTGCGATGAGGAAAACGCGGGGAATGCTTACAGGAAATATAGCACAGCGGCGCCTACGGTGACAAGGCCCGCGGCCCACTGACATATCGATTGCCGATTTCGTAAAACCTCAAACGCCGATGGGCCGCTTTGGAGATTCCAATGCGTTTGCTCTTCCCAATGCGGCCAATTGAACGTCTACTACGGCCCATCCATAACTCCGAGTCGTTCAAAGCGTCTAACCCGTTATGACGAAGGTCGATTTCCAAAGCTTTACAAAGCCGGCCAGGTCCGCGGCACAAGTCGCGGACGTCGCCGGTCCCACGACGGAACTCCATCAGTGAGGCACCATCCAACGGTTCGAGCGCACGCACGAGCACCGCAGCACCAACGTCCGGCGATTCGCTCGTGATGTTCAAGCAGAATGCCGTGCCATAGATTCGGTACACATAGGCGCGAAACGGCCTCAGAAACATGCTTGCATTTCGCTTGGTTTTTCCAAGGAAGGCATGAGAGGCGGGATCATCGGCCACGTAGGCTTCGACTTCAACAATTCGTCCCGTGCAACAGCCTTGCGGCGAATCCCGGATGACAACCAATCCGAGAATGGCCCGAGCTAACGCAACGGTGTCTGTCGGCAACTCGCCGGCCGTGATTCGCTCATATTTTGATACCAGGTCGCTCACGCGGCGATATGAGGATTGACCTCTGCGCGCGCGCGGGCCGTTAGGTCGGACGGCTCGTTCACCTTTTCCAGACGATATTCTGAAAGCCCATTCAGGGCGCATCCAAGCCGAACGTACGATATTGAAAGAGGCGCCGGCACATCCCGATGCTCGCGCAAGTCATCGATTAAGCGCTGATCGTGAAGCTTAAAACTGACGCGTTTATAACGGAGCTCGTAAAGTCCACTCACTACGCTCGACAGGCCTTCGTAACCCACTTCCCGGTCATCCAAACACGGGCGTCTGCGCACAAAAAATGGAAACCGCAACAGACGTGATCGCCCTGAATCCTCGACCTGAACGTAGGCCATCCCAAAACCGTGTGCGTTTGCGGCGTACCCAACGGTCGCTTCCGGCCACGATACCCGACTTTTTTTCCCTCGCTCGGATTCCACCGTTTTATTATAAGTCGAACATACGTTCGAGTCAACCTGCCAACAACCGCTCCGGCTTGCGAAGGTCCTGGTACAGATCGATAATTCGCGAACTCTGTAATGCAATATCAAAGGACTGCGCAGCTAGCCGAGCCTGCAGCTTAAGCGCGTCATTCGATTCGCCGGTTACGCGACGCACTGCGGCGTAAACTGCCTGCGGAAGGTCCGCCACCAGCACACCGCCGCCTTTAAGAACATCGCGTGTCTGGGGAGTGTCAACAGCCACCACCGTACACCCGGCTGCCATCGCCTCCGCCAAAACTAGACCCTGCGTTTCACTCGTGCTGGTAAATAAAAATACGTCGGACGACGCATAGACGTCGGGCAACACCGCGGGCGGAAGCTCCCCTGCAAATGTCACCCGGTCTAAGAGTCCAAGATTCGCGGCTTGCCGTTCCAAGTCGGCTCGAGCCGGGCCGTCTCCCACAACCACCAGGTGTAGCGTGGGATCCGAAGTACAGGCCATCGCGCGCAACGCCAGCGACGCATTCTTCTCAGCCGCTAAGCGCGACACAAAGAGTACCAGTCGGTCGCGTTCGCCCACGCCAAAGGAAGAGCGAAGGTCCTCACGCCGCTGTCCCGCAGCGAAGGCCCGCACGTCAATCGCGCTGGGAACCACCTCTATGCGAACGGTGACACCAAGTTCTCGCAAGCGCCGGTGCATTGTCGCAGTCGGCACTACCACGGCATCGGCAGCGTTTGCGTAAAGGCGCGTTAACGAAACGGCGGCCCACCGAGTAGTTTGGGCGTCGAAAGGGACGTAGTGGGCGTATTTTTCTAACTGCGTATGATACGTATACACGAGCGGAATATTAAAGCGCCTGGCGTAGCGCACTCCCATCCATCCGGTTACGAACGGTGAATGCGTGTGTATGATCGAGAGCCGTTTAATTACGCCATTGAGGTTACGTCGGCTCACCAACGGAATCGTAAGGCGGTAAGCCGTGCGAACCGGCAGCCGCCATGAGGGCATTCTGAAAGTTGGACCATCCCGCTCGACGTAACCTGGCGCCCGAGGGGCAAAGCAATACACATCATGCCCCGCGCTACGGAGACCCTGCGTAAGAGCCTCGACCGACGCGACGACACCGTTAACGATGGGGCGATAACACTCCGTGAAAAAGCCGACGCGCAACGGGGACACCGCGCTTGCTTTAGCGTTCAGAAAATGCCCTCCCTTGTTGAATGGTCAGCACTCTTCACCAAGATAAGACGGGGCCTATGACTTTTATCGTAGCGCCTTCGCGCCTAGTCTGTGATATGGTACGCGGGTCCTTAGCGGGCTCCGGCCTGCTGAGCGGCGGATCAGCTGGGTATGTTGCAGTTCCCCACGATTCGCGGTTCACGGCGGCGGTCCGACATTGGATTCGTCACCCAATTTACTGCCCTTCAAGACTCCCGGATTTGACCTGGTACCCGTATTGCACGGCGCCGATGTCGATATCATTGTGGTGTCTCCCTAGGAAAAGGAGTTGGGTTGATAGCACGCCATTCGAAAGCAACCTTCTTCGCTGTGAATGCCCTCCTCTGCGCCTTGCTGACATTCGGCTTGCAGCCCTCTGCGAAGGCGGCTACCCAAAGCGTCACCCACGTTGTCTCATTCGTATCGAACGGGTCGACCAGCCAGCATGCCACAAATGCGAAAACCGTGGCTGAATTCTTGAGCGAACGCGGCTTATCGGTCCTCGAAAACGATTTTGTGCGGCCTGGGCTCCAAGCGCCGCTTGACGACGGCACCGTCGTCGAATATCGCACAGCCGTTCCGGTAACGATAGTTCGCGGGAACTCCAAACGCACGGTTATGAGCGCGGCCACGGATGTCGGAGCCCTACTGGAAGGCCAGGGACTGTGGTTAGGCGACCACGATCAAGTGTATCCATCGCTTTCGGAACCAATCGCGCCAAACCAAACAGTAAGAATTGTTCGAGTTGCCGCATGGACCAAAATCGTCCAACAAAAAATCGCGTTGAAAATCATTCATCGCATCGACCTCTCGCTGCCGCCGGGTTCCACGAAAATTATATCGAGCGGAATCCATGGTCTGCGGGAAACAATGGTACGATACACCACCCGCGACAACGGCTTCCCGCAAAAAACGGTCATTGCAACACGAATCGTGCGCAATGCACGTGCTCGCATAATTGCTCGGGGCGTTGGGGAATGGGCGAGTTTTGCAAACATCGCGCGACGTGGGTTGGAGAAAACTTCGTACATTGCTGCTAGCGCACTTACGATGGTAGCGACGGCTTACACCGCCGGCTGCTCCGGATGTTCGGGGACGACCGCACTAGGATACCACGCAGGCCAGGGAGTTGTCGCGGTAGACCCCCGCGTTATTCCGCTGGGTACCCGACTGTATATCCCCGGATACGGAATCGCGATTGCCGGAGACACTGGCGGGGCCATCGTCGGTCATCGCATTGATCTGGGGTTTAATTCGCTAAGCAACGCATTGCAATTCGGGCGCCGCGCGATCAGAGTCTACCGATTGCACTAAACCATCCACGCGCGCTATTAAGCGCTTTTGGATACCGCCCAAAGAAACGACTGGGCCAACATTTTCTCATGGACGGCGCAGCAGCATTACGCATCGCGCGGCTTGCAGCTGAAGGCTCGCACGGTGAGCCTCCTCTTGTAGTCGAAATCGGCGCCGGTACCGGGGCGCTCACCGAAGCATTGTTGCGCCGCGGCGCACGGGTGACGGCCCTCGAAATCGATCCAGAACTTGTACGCGTCTTGCATTTTCGCGACGACTTGAAAGCAGCCCAGATCGTGCAGGCCGATGCGCTTGAATACGATTATTGCGCCGCCTCACAACAGGGCGACTGGCAGATTGCTGGGAACCTGCCGTATAATATCGCGACAACCTTAATCATAAAGCTTGCCCGCATGCGGAATGGCCCCGCCCAAGCCATCGTAATGCTTCAGAAGGACGTCGCCGATCGTTTGCTCGCGCCTCCCGGTAGTCCACAGTATGGGAGCCTTACCGTTGCCGTTAACTACTGGATGCAAGTGAAACGCGAATTCGTTTTACGCCCCGCGGCCTTCTATCCGCGACCCAAAGTGCACTCAACGGTCGTGCGCTTGACGCGCTATGCAGTACCACCCGTTACGACACACGACCCCGATTTTATGCTGCAGGTCAGTCGCGCGGCGTTCGCGTACCGCCGCAAAACCTTGGTGAATAGCCTCGCGCTTGCGCTCGGCCTGGAACGCCGGCGCATCAGCGACGCTTTATTGCAAGGGGGCCTTCATACGGAGATACGTGGAGAACAACTCAGCCTCGCGCAATTCGCCGCTTTGGCCGACCAGCTGGCCGGCTGAATCGTTTCCCCTCTTTCTTTCGCTGTTGGCAGCGATTGGAACGCTGTTGCTTCTCGTCGCATTCGCGGGAGTTGCCTTAAGCGCCTTATATATTTTGGGGTTGCACGATTTTAGGCACGCTTCCATCAGTCAATTGCTTGAAGTGCAAACTATCATCGAGTTACCGGTCTTACCCTATTTAATGCTTGTCGTCCCGCAGATCAGCGGCTTCTCACTGCGTCAACTTGGGTTTAGCCTACCCTCGCTAAAAAACGTTGGCTTGGCCGTGGCCGGCGCTATCGTGATGATTGTCGTCGTGCAAGGCTCGGCCAACATCATTGAACACTTAAGCAGAGCACATCACGAACAAGATGTAACCAAACTACTCAAACGCCTGCACGGCGGCAGCCAGTACCTCTTGTTCGTTCTCACGGCTGTATTCGTTGCACCGCTGGTTGAGGAGTTCACTTTTCGCGTCTTCATATTCAATGCAGTTCTCCGTCGCGCACCGTTTTTGGTCGCAGCAATTATCAGCGGAGTCCTCTTTGGCATCGCGCATCTCGACCTCTACGTTGCGGGGCCCCTTGCTGTGGGCGGAGTCATACTGGCGACAGTGTATTACCGCACACGCAATGCTTGGTGTTCGATGATTACACACGCAGTTTTCAATGGAGCGACCGTCGTGGCCACCTTTGTAGCAAAAGATTTGGTAAAATGACAATTCGGTTAGGGGTGGACGCGCTCAATTTAATGGCCGATCGGCGAGGCATGGGACGATTCGCGCGAAAGGTGCTCCAAGCCGCGTACGACGCAAGCGATATCGAAGTCACCCTCATTGTTAGACCTACGGATACAGCCCAGGAATGTTCGACTGTCCTCGGGCGGGATGTCACCGAAGTAATCTTTCCGCAAGAACTGAGGCGCCGCGCCTTAGAGGTCGTGTGGTACCCTTGGAACGCCATGCGCTTCACGCATCGAGCGGTCAAGGTTGTAAGCATCCACGATGTGTTTGCGTTTACCGAGCCACAACGAAATCACATCGCCCGTTTGCGCGAGCAACGTCCAATCCGCCGGGCGGTCCGCGAAGCCGATTGCCTGGTGACCCCCTCGCAATGGTCGGCCGGCGAGATTGTACGAACGTTTGGGGTTCCAACCGATCGTATTCGCGTTATCCCGCACGCGCCTGAGCCCTTTTGGGCGGCCACTGAACGGGCGCGACCTCAGCCGTATTTTCTTTTTGTATGCGGCCCCGAAAAACGCAAAAACGCAGCATTCTTGTTTGCTGCTTTTGCGCGCGCGTTCGCGCCGCAGGAAGCGGAACTGGTGATCGTTGGAACGCTCGCGCCGCACGATCATCGAACGCTTCGCGATAGCGGTATAAGCTTTAATCATTTGCAACCCAATGACGCCGAACTGCGCGACCTTTATAGTGGCGCGGTCGCCCTCGCGGTGCCTTCATTAGGCGAAGGTTTTGGGCTCATGGCCATCGAGGCGATCGCTTGCGGCACGCCGGTACTTGCCGCCAATGCGGCCGCGTTGCCCGAAGTCTGCGGAATCGGCGCCGAACTGCTGGATCCCAATGATGTGGACGTATGGGCAACCGCGTTGCGAAGCGCCTTTCACGATCCGGCATTCCGCAACGCCTTGCAAACGCGCGCGAAACGACGCAGCGGTCAATTTGACCGTACCGCGCCCGGGCGTCAAATGCTCGAACTCATTCGCGCCATGTCGCTTCACACTACACGCAATCAACGATTTCCCGCAAGCGCTCCTTGAAGCGCCCAGGGGCGAAGCTTTCAGCATGCCGTCGAAGCGCATGCGGTTCGAACCGCTTTGGCTCAAAACGACGGATTGCCTGCGCAAGCGATTCGGCAAGCGGTGCATCGAAAAACACTCCCGTTTGATCCTGAACGATCGTTTCCAATGCGCCGCCTCGGCGAAACGCGATTGTGGGACGCCCTGCCGCCGCGGCCTCGAGCGGCACCAGTCCAAAGTCCTCTTCCCCCGGTAAGATCGCGGCGACCGCGTTTCCCAATAAGTAATTTAGCTGACGGTCCGGGACGAACCCAAGCATGCTCGTTGTCGTACCGCGAGCCAGTTGCGATAACGCATGCCGCGCGGGTCCCTCGCCCACGACATAGAGCGGCACGTTGGCAAGCGCGCAGGCCGCAATAGCCAGCTCGATCCGCTTATACGGTAGCAAGCGTGAAATCACGATGAAATAATCGCCTTCTCCTGCGCCGACCGTAAAACGCTCCACGTCCACCGGACAATGCAGCAC
>JALYZK010000100.1 GCA_030945705.1 Vulcanimicrobiota bacterium
GGGGCATACGCTGCGTTCCCCTACACGTTGGTCGTGGTTGGCAAAGGATCGCAGTGTTCGGTGGTCGAGCGCGTTTCGGGCAACGCATCGGTCGTATGCGGCGTCGCAGAAATCATCAGCGGCGAAAACGCCACGGTGAGCTACGCCTCCTTGCAAACGTTGGGGAGGGATAGCCGGCTACTCTTTACGCGTCATGCGCTGCCCGGAAAAGATTCTCGAGTCGCGTGGAGCGCGGCGGAATTAGGTTCGTCTTTGTCGGTTTCGGATGTGCTCGTGAGGATAGAACGTACCGGCGTGCACGCAAACGTCGCCGCCCTCTTCTTTCCCTCAGCACGCCAGCACGTCGACCTTGTAACCAACGTGGAACACTCGGTCGGACAATCGCAGTCACACACCCTAGTCAAGTCCGCCGCAACGGGATTCGGACAAGCACGCTATCTGGGAAATATTCGCATTGCACCCAGCGCCCACGGTACTGAGGCGGCACTTAAAGACGATGCGCTTCTTCTTTCAAAAACGGCACATATCGATTCTGTTCCGGCGCTGGAAATAGCAGCCAATGACGTTAAAGCGTTTCACGGGGCGACGGTCGGCGCAATTGACGAGGGCGTCCTATTCTACATGATGAGTCGGGGCATCGAGCGCACCGCTGCCGAGAAACTCATCACGCTCGGATTTTTCGAGCCCGCCATCGCGCGCTTTCCCGGCGAAGCGCTGCGCGAAGAGATTCGCGATGCACTGGAACCGAAGATAGAACAATCATGATCGCACGCAGCATTGACGCAAAAACCGCTTCGATCATTCGCGACTTTCCGATACTTGCACAAAGAACTAACGGCAAGCGCTTAGTTTATTTGGATTCAGCGGCGACCTCACAAAAGCCACAAATTGTTATCGATGCGCTGGTCGAGTACTACACTCAGTATAATGCGAACATCCACCGTAGCGTCTACCACATCGCTGAACTTGCAACGCAAGCCTTCGAAGGTGCACGTGCCAAGATCGCGCATTTCATCGGCGCCGCAGAGCCTGCTGAAATCATCTGGACACGCAACACGACTGAAGCACTGAATCTGGTGAGTTATTGCTGGGGACTGCAAAACCTCAAAAAAGGGGACGCGATCCTCACGACTCAGCTCGAACATCATTCGAATTTGGTTCCCTGGCAGCTTCTTGCGGCGAAAACCGGCGCAACGCTTCGCTTTATCGAAGTGGATGCTCTGGGTCTGCACAAGCTTGAGGATCTCGACCAGAAACTCGATGGGGTTAAGCTTGTCGCTCTCTCGCAAGTGAGCAACTCGCTAGGCACCATTGCCCCGTTAGAGATGATCGTCGGACGCGCCCACGCGGCCGGCGCTATCGTCTGCGTAGACGGCGCCCAATCCGCGCCGCACATGCCGGTGGACGTCAACGCCCTCGACGTCGATTTCTTTGCAGTCAGCGGCCACAAGATGTGCGGGCCTACGGGCATCGGTTTCTTGTACGGAAAGCGCGCACTGCTTGAGGCAATGCCACCCTTTTTAACCGGCGGGGACATGATTCGCAAAGTTTCGTATGAATCCACGACGTTTAACGAAATTCCGTGGAAATTCGAAGCGGGAACGAGTAACGTAGCCGATGCCATCGCGTTTGGTATTGCCGTCGATTACTTAGAATCGATCGGCATGAATTGGGTCCGCGAACACGAGAAATCGCTCATGCGATATGCTTTTGAGCGTATCGCCACGCTGTCGCAACGCGGGCTTGTCGTGTACGGCGCCCGTGACCCCGAACGCGTTTCCGACGTGCTGTCGTTTAACTTTTCCGATATTCATCCCCACGATCTAGCCTCAATCCTGGACACCGAAGGAGTCTGCATCCGCGCCGGTCACCACTGTACCATGCCGCTTATGGAAAAAATGGGCTGGGCCGCCACAGCGCGTGCATCGTTTTACATCTACAACAACGAAGATGACGTGGATATGTTAATCCATGCACTTCAAAAAGCGGCTGCGGTTTTCAAAATCAGCTGACGATGGACGAACTTTATAAAGAATATATCCTCGACCATTATCGCAATCCCCGGAATTTTGGCCACTTCGAGCAACCGGACGCTGTTGCGGAAGATGTTAATCCGCTTTGCGGCGATGAGATACGGATGGAGCTTAAACTGATTGACGGTAAAATCGCCGACGTTCGGTTCTCTGGCAAGGGTTGTGCTATCAGTCAAGCCAGCGCATCGATGCTCACCGAGTCCGTCCGAGGCGAGAATCTAGAAGACGTCGCGAAGATGTCCAATGATCGGGTTTTGGAGAACGTGGGGATCGGCATTAGTCCCACACGCATGAAATGCGCAACTTTGGGATTAAAAGTACTTCGAACGGCGGCCGTCAGCCGACTGGCCACGCACCAGGATGGCACCAAAAACTGACGGCTCTTTATCTATCGCTTGAAAGCTTTAGCAAGCTTATCGGTGCAATGGTCTGCGCAACCTTCGCGCTAACTATTTGGGAGGTTGGAACACGTTCGCCCCTGCGAGCAATCGCCGATATGCGCGCCGGACTCGCTAACCGCCAAAGTCTAGGCGCAGGTTTGTTGCGCTTCATCTCCGGTGGCTGCCTCTTCGTCCTTGCCGTCGTTCTAGTGCTGGCCGCAATCCGCCAAGATGTAGGCCTTTTTAACGTTTTTGCTATCGCTACGTTCCTAGCTGCGCTCACCGTCGAACATCTTCTAGGCAACGAACTGCGTGGTCTCATCGGAATTCGAAAGGTCGGACCCTACTAGGGAAAAAACCATCATCGAAACTACCGCTGGGAGAGCAAGCATGGCTGACACGGACTGGCAAGCCGTTGATGAGGATCCGCAATTCAAACATCTTGTCGCCAGCAAGCGCCGTTTCATCATTCCGGCCACAATATTTTTCCTCATTTATTACTTCTCGCTTCCCGTGCTGGTTGGTTATTATCCCGTCCTAATAAGCCGTAATGTCTACGGCCACCTCAACGTCGGCTATCTTTTTGCACTTTCCCAATTTCTGATGGCTTGGATTGTCATGCTGCTCTACGTTCGGCGTGCACAATATTTTGACGCACTCGAGGCGCAGATTGTCGCAAAGACTGGGAACAGTCACCGATGAGCCCCACGCTCGCCATGTTTCTCATCTTCGTCGCGGCGACACTGGTCATCACCTATTGGGCATCCGGGCGCACGAAAACTAGCCACGCGTTTTACAGCGCGAATCGAACAATTACTGGATTTCAAAATGGAATGGCCGTCGCAGGGGACTACATGTCCGCGGCTTCATTCCTGGGA
>JALYZK010000109.1 GCA_030945705.1 Vulcanimicrobiota bacterium
GTTGCGCACCCATCGTCGCAACGGCAATGACCTGTCCAGGGCGGACATTCGTTGCCGCGGTGGCCACGCGCAGCAGTCTCGTGCCGCCAACATCGATGGTAGCGATCTGCAGACGGTCTGCATTTGGATGCTTTTCAAGCGTCGCAATCTTTCCAGCGACAATTCCGCTCAAGCGGGGGCGGTATTCGATTTCATCAACGGGAAAGCCGATACTTGCCAATGTTTCCGCGATCGCCTTCGGATCAAAAGGCAAGTCCACGTATTCGCGCAGCCAACCGATCGGAAACTTCATTTTGGCGTTTCGCCTGGCCCCGCGCCTCCCAGCCTAGCCGGGGCCCCCAACCGAAGCGCGCTCAAGAATATTGGCCGCGCACGATCTCCCGTGGGCGCGCTAAACGACGATGCTGTCATGAGAATTGATTCAAGAAATTTGGGTCGTTTTGGTAAAAAATCCGGATGTCGTCGATGCCGTAACGCGCGAGTGCAATGCGCTCAACCCCAAATCCGAATGCCCAACCCGATACCTGTTCCGTATCATACTGCATTTCGCGCAGTACGTTGGGGTGCACCATGCCGGCACCGCCAAGTTCGATCCAGCCGGACCCGCCGCAGGTGCGGCATTCTTTTCCTTCACCATGACAAGCGGGACAGGTCGTATCAACTTCGGCGCTCGGCTCGGTAAAGGGAAAAAAAGACGGCCTGAAGCGTAAGGCTTGATCGGGTCCAAAGACGTCGCGACACATTGCGCCCAACATTCCTTTGAGATGTCCCATGTGGACGCCCTTATCGACTAGCAAGCCTTCTATTTGATGAAACATGAACAGATGCCGCGCGTCGACCGCATCGCGGCGATAGCACCTGCCAGGCACAACGACGGCGACCGGCGGTTTGAATTGTTGCATCGTACGAATTTGCATTGGCGAGGTGTGCGGTCGCAGTAGTAATCTATCCGTTACGAAAAACGAATCAAAACCTTCCCGTGCCGGGTGGTTTGGAGGAATGTTAAGCGCATCGAAATTATAGTAATCCGGCTCAATCTCCGGTCCCAAGACGATGGCAAAACCTCGCTTTTCGAAATAGGAGCAGAGGTAGTCGATGGTTTGCCGAATTGGGTGAATGGAACCGACCGGCGGCACGATTGCCGGAAAGGTCACGTCCACGTTATGTTTGAGAACGTCCTCAAAGACGCGGTTTTCGAGATCGCGGTAAGCGCTGGTTAACTCGCCTTCCATATGCGCGACCAATTCATTGATGGAGGCTCCCCATTCACGCCGCTGCCCCGGCGGCAGCGCGCCGATGCTGCGTCGCAGGACGGTAACCTCCCCGCTGCGCCCCAGGTAGGCAACCCGCAGGGCCTCGAGATCATCCTTAACACTCGCGTCGGTCAAGGCGCTGGTGAAACGCTGGCGTAACGCTGCCAACTGGTTGGCTAGTTCGGTCAGAGTGGTTCCTTGTGAACGATCATGACGTTGAGTATGAAAAAACGCCCAGACTTTTACTTGCCGGGCGCTTTGGAGGAAACTTTCTTAGGCTACGACGTTAAGCGCTGACCGGGCTAGGGTGCAAGTGGCGGTAGAGCAAGTACGCGTTGATCGATCCCGTGCTTGCGAAGAGTTTCCAGAAGAAGTCGGAGGTGGCCATGTGTGCGCGTTTCCCCTTCTTTTTCGCAGTTCTCGGCGTTGCCCGCCGCGTCAGAATGGAGTGAGTATACCATGGCTTTCGGGGGTCGGGTAGTCTTGACAAAACCGTCGTCTTAGACACTCTTGACAGCTAATTGTTGTCAAGTCCCTGCCGCTTGCTTGCCTCGTACAGAAGGATGCTGCCAGCTACCCCGGCGTTGAGACTTTCAACTCGCCCGCCCATCGGAATGCTGACGTGCCAGTGACAAATACGGGACCACTCACCGAGGCCGCGACGTTCATGGCCCAGCATGAAAACCGAGCGCTCAGGGAACTGCGCGCGGTCCAGCCGCTTACCGTCCTTCGCGGCGCCTATGAGCGCGAACTGATGGTCTCGAGCGGCCCCTTGCACTGAATCCAGTGAAGCTATCGCAAGTTGCGCCCTGAAGATGGAGCCCATCGTCGAGCGTACTACCTTGGGATGGTGCGGCTCGACACCCAAATTACCAAAAATAATGCGCACTATGCCAAAAGCTTCGGCACTACGGACGAGCGTGCCGGCGTTACCTGGATCGCTCAAGTTTGCGAGCAGAAGCACCCGCGCACCGTCCGAAAACATCTCGGCTAGGGGCAGCAGCCGGAGGGGGGCAATCGCAAGGATCCCGCTGGGTGTGTCGAGATCAGATATCCGGGCAAAAATCCGGTCGTCTACCACGTACGTCGGAGTTCCGGCTGCTTCTATTTGCGGGATAATCGGGCAGCTATCGTAAGCGATTTGCGTCACGTAAAGGGATTCGAGTGGCACTCCGCTTGCCCACGCTTCGTTCAGAAGCGTCAAGCCCTCGAAAGAGAACTTCTGTTGGGCGTGCCGGCCCTTGCGTCCCAGTAAAGCCCGGACCGCCCCGAGGCGAGGGTTACGCGTCCCAAGCAATTGCGGCATTATCTAGCGCAAGAATCCCCGCCGGTAGAATAGTTGGTAGCGAATAAAGATCGTAAGCAGTCCTACAATCACGCTTGTTACAAGTAGCACGGCCAATTTTGGTACCGCGTGAGGCAGCAGCAACCTGTTCAAACCGCTTAATCCCGCTGCGAAAAACACGATGAAGATAAAGAGGGTGGCGAATTCTTGCCTTAGCGTCAACGACCGGCCTTAGGTGTTATCCGATACTGCCCGCAGCAATCGCAGATACATCGCAGCTGTGAGCTCAGCGGCCTGCCGCGGATCACTGACCGATTCCTCAAACCCTCCTAGTGCGGTCAATGTGCGGTCGACGAGTTGGACGGCCAAGTGCTTATCACTGTCCACTAGATGAACTCCTTACTTCCAGAACGTTCACAGTAGCTTCGCAAGTTCGTGAGACGATACCCACGCCCGAGAATGGGTAGATGCGTATCATGTCAGTTAGTATTGTGCGTTCGACACGAGCGTTTGCCGGGAACCGGTTGTCAGTGCGCATCGATGAAGTTGAAATGAACGGCAAGAGGCACGCTTATGAGATTTGCGAACACCCTGGCGGTTTCGCTATCCTGGCGCTACCTACTCCGAGTGAGATGGTCCTGGTAAAGCAGTACCGTCACGCGACGGGAGGGTACTTGTGGGAACTGCCGGCGGGGACGGCAGAACCGCATGAAGATCCGCGCCGGGGCGCCATGCGCGAGTTACGAGAAGAAACCGGATACATTGCCGGTTCACTGCGTGAATTGTTCCAAGTATATACGAGCCCCGGAGTTCTGAGTGAACTGTTGCATCTGTTTCTAGCCGAGGACTTACGGTTGGGCGATAGCGATCCGGACGAAGGCGAAGATCTGGAGGTGCGTGTTTTCCCTGTGCCTGAGGTGTGGAACATGCTAGCGAAAGGCGAACTGTGCGACGCCAAGACGCTCGTGGCATTGCTTTGGCTACGTTCGCGCTGAAGAGAACTGATTGCTTGCCTATGGTGCTACTGAAATATTTGTTCTAAACTGACGATATACTCTATAACGAAGTCTCGCTTTCGTGGCGGCCGATTTCGCGCATGGAGGTCTACGCAAAGTGGAAACGCCGAAGAATATCGATGCAGTTCTGAACTTTCTCTTAGGCGATGGAGATACTGAGGTAACCGAGTCTTTACTCGGCCCCGAAGACGAAATGTACTTGGCGCGCTTAATCACGGCATTGCGTTCGGGAAAAAAAGCCATCTTTATCGTCGAAGATTCAGACGAAAAGCTGAAGTACATGTTTAGTAATACTAGCCGCGCGGAAGCGGTGAGCATACTGGGTAAGGTGATTGAATCAACGGGGCGTCGGCTGGCAAACAGCGAGGACTAGTTTTTGCAAAACGGCCGGACTGGCAATTCCGATGTCGTAGCGGCCAAGGCTCAAACGAGCGGTTGGCCGTTAGGTGGGGACCTCACGTTCTGTAGTAGATCCGAGAGCGTTGTGGTTGACCATCTTTGCCAACGACCCGAACGCCGCAGAATCGCTAACCGCTAGTTCCGCGAGAGCTTTGCGGTTCAGTGTGACCCCCGACTTCTTCAAACCGTTCATAAAAACAGAGTACGTCATGCCTTCGCGGCGGACCGCAGCATTGATCCGGCTGATCCACAGAGAACGGAAATCCCGCTTGCGAACTCGGCGATCACGATACGCGTAAGCCAGCGAATGCAGCAGCGCTTCGTTTGCAACCCGGTAGTTCCGGCGACGAGCAGCACGGAAACCCTTGACCAGCTTCATCACCTTGCGGCGATGCTTTAGTCCGTGAACACCGCGTTTGATGCGTGCCATTTACGCAATCCTTCCCTACAACAAATACGGGATAGTCGGAGCTAAGCGCTTTAGATCGCCTTTGAACACGGGTTGATCTTTGCGAAACTTCCGTTTGCGCTTGCGCGTCTTCTTTGAGAGAATATGTCCGCAGCCACTAAATTGATGACGATGTTGAACTTTGCCGTTCGCACTCACCTTCACGCGTTTTGCGGTTCCCCGGTGGGTTCGGATTTTAGGCACTTGCGTGCTCCTTGGGTTTCATATTCTCCTCATGGTTGCGGTCGGCGGCTATCTTCATCATGGAAAATTTCGGCGGCCCGGTCGGTACTGCGCGCGGCGCTAAAATCATAAACATATTTTTGCCTTCGAGTTTCGGTTCACGTTCTATCGTGGCTATCGGCGCCATGTCGACGGCCATACGATCCAAAAGTTTGCGTCCAAAACCGGCATACGTTATTTCCCTACCTCGAAACATTATCGTGACTTTTACTTTCCCACCATCGGCGAGAAGTCGTTCTGCCATTCGTGCCTTGGTCTCGTAATCGTGAGTCTCGATTTTCGGCCGCAGTTTGACTTCTTTGAGCTCCCAATTTTTCTGCTTTTTTCGCGCGTCTTTGTCTTTCTTTGACTGCTCGTATTTTAGTCGCCCATAGTCGCTGATACGGCACACGGGAGGCGTTGCGGTGGGCGAAACTTCAATCAAGTCAAGTCCGGCCGCCCGGGACATCGCCAGAGCGTCTTCGGTCAGCATTACCCCTAACTGTTTGCCATCGTCATCGATGACGCGGACTTGACGGATACGGATTTGGTCGTTAACCCGGAGCGGTCGAGCTATGGCATATTCTCCTAAAAAAAAAGGCGCCGCCGAAGCAACCCCACTGGGGAACCGCACCGTCGGCTCCTCGTGTGAAGACCGGATTACCCGCAGGCATCCGGTGAGAGCCCATTGCGCGAGCCCTTCTTCGGCTCAGGAAGTATACCAAAGCGAATGCCGGAGGTCAACGGCGCGCTAAAACCAGGTCCCCGGACGTATTCCGATAACCCCAAACTCTGCGAAGCGTCGAAATATGTGCAGTACAGCGATAAAAAGTAGCTCCTTGCCGTCTACCTATAGCGATGCGTTGGCCCGCTTCGAGAACGTGGTACTACGAGAATCTGCCGAGATTTCCGCGCATGGCAAGTCTCAGATGCTCGCTAATGGTGAGCGATCACCCAAAGCTGCAGTGTTGTTGCATGGAATGTCGGCCAGCCCCATGCAGTTTGCTCAATTAGCGCAACAGCTTCACGAACGAGGCTTCAACGTACTGGTTCCTCGGTTGCCGCGGCATGGTCATCACGATCGCTTGAGCGACCAAATCGGGTTATTGACGGCCGCGGAGTTGCGAGAGGCCACCATGGAGGCGATCGAAATTGCACGCGGACTTGGCGAACAGGTCACGGTGCTCGGTTTCTCGCTCGGTGGTCTGCTTAGTTCCTGGGCTGCTCAATTCGAAGACGTGCACCGCGTGGTGAGCGTCGCGCCGTTTTTCGGTATCCCTTGGATGCCCTTTGGAATGGGCGGCGTGCTCGCAGCACTGACTTTAAAAATTCCCAACCGTTTCCCATGGTGGGATCCCATAAAAAAAGAGAAACAAATGCCGGCGCATGGCTATCCGCGTTATTCGACGCACGCGGTAGCTCACACGTACGATCTAATCCGTGACCTGTTTGCTTCAGCTCGGCAACAAGCGCCGGCTGCGAAAAACATCGTGATGGTAACCAACT
This sequence comes from Vulcanimicrobiota bacterium, assembly GCA_030945705.1. Taxonomy (GTDB): domain Bacteria; phylum Vulcanimicrobiota; class Vulcanimicrobiia; order Vulcanimicrobiales; family Vulcanimicrobiaceae; genus JALYZK01. The sequence continues at coordinate 6,130 of JALYZK010000109.1, forward strand.
ACCGAGAGACAACCGTTAATAATCGTATTGCCCGGCGGTTAGTGAAACATTGGAAAGCGCACAAGTCGCAGAGGGTCGAAACTCACGAATTCCGGGACTTGCCATTCTCGCACGACATCATCGAGCCTTTGCGTAGTCCTGCCACCGTGGCAAAAGTATATCCCGTGCTGCTCGATCTCATCGACCGTTAAGCAGCCATTCCCTGGCTTTAGGCTGTCTGGGCCTGCGCCGCTTTCTCCCGAGGGATGCTTAGGAGGGCGCCACTCAGTTGCTCTACTACGTAGTCTAGTTCGGAATCTTCGATGGTAAGCGGAGGAGCCAAACGCAGAACTCGTTTGTGCGTATCTTTGGCGGCAATGCCCCGTGTAAGCAGTTCTTCGGAGACTGCTCGGGCGGAGATGGAAAGTTCGACGCCGATCATCAAACCGCGGCCACGAACTTCTCGGATGCAGTCGTAATCCAGAGCCCGCAGCGCGCGCATGAGCTTCTTGCCTGAGCGCGCAGAACGTTCGGCCAACTTTTCCTCCGTGATAACGTCGAGCGCTTCTTTTGCGATAGCCGATGCGAGCGGATTGCCGCCGAAGGTGCTACCGTGGTCTCCGGGGTTGAACAACCCCATCAGAGCGCGTGATGAAAGTGCCGCTGAAACGGGATAGAAGCCACCACCCAGGGCCTTGCCCACAACCATGATGTCAGGTTTTATGCCATCGTAATCGACGGCGAACAGATCGCCCGTGCGGCCCAGCCCTGTTTGAATTTCGTCGGCGATAAAAAGCACGCGATGCTCTTTGCAAAGCCCCCAAGCGCGTTTTAGATAGCCCTCTGGTGGAACGTTCACGCCTCCTTCACCCTGTATCGGTTCGATAAGGATCGCGCAGGTGTTCTGGTTCACGACCCTTTCTAATGCGTCGTAATCGCCAAATGGAATCAGCACGAATCCGGGTGAAAGCGGCCCAAAATTGCGCCGATACTGCTCATCGGACGAAGCGCTAATGATTGTGGTTGTGCGGCCATGAAAATTTTTATCAAAAACGATAATCTCGGCGCGGTTGGCAGGAATATTTTTCACTTCGTATCCCCAGCGTCGCGCGAGTTTGATGGCAGTTTCGACGGCTTCTGCGCCGGTATTCATTGGGAGGGCCATTTCGTAGCCCGTAATCTCGCTTAAGTTTTTCAGAAAGGGGGGCATACGGTCATTGCGCATGGCGCGTGACACGAGAGTCGCTTTGTGAGCTTGCGCAACCATCGCGCGCAGGATGCGCGGGTGGCAGTGCCCTTGATTTACGGCAGAGTACGCGCTAATGCAATCCAGGTATCGCCGACCATTGACATCGTAAAGCCAGACGCCTTGGGCGCGCTCGACCACCAAATCAAGGGGTTTATAATTGTGTGCTCCATAGCGATCTTCCATCGCCATGAGCGCTTGCGCATCGTGTAAGGTCTGCATGTTTATCCAGTCGCCGAAGCGTGTATTACCCCTGTCACCTTGGGGGACCGCAGCGGCGGGCAAGCTGCGCTTCGATTACACTCTGCTTAAGTTAAGGAAGGGTTTGCGGTGAACCTTTGTGTGTTAAGCACAGCTCGAAGAGATTTCCTAAATGAGCAAGACGAGGAAAGGCAAGTCAGCCATGCTGGAATAAGAGCCGCTGGGTGCTCGATATACCGCAAAGCCGCCCGGCGAAAACGTACGACGAAGCTCTGGAACGCGTACGCGCGATGGGGGCGCTGGACGACGAAACTATCCGTCCCCAGGCCTTCACGCGACTGTACAGTCATGACAGAAGGACGCCACTGGCGGTCGTTCTCTTTCACGGAATAACTAACAATCCTCAGCAGTACGATCTACTGGCTATGCAAGTGCACGAGCGCGGCCACAATGTTTTGGTTCCCCGCTTGCCAGAGCACGGTGACCGTAACCGGATGACCGCGCGACTCAAAACACTTACCGCCGAGCGTTTGCTGGAGAGCGCGAACGAGGCGATCGACCTCGCCCAAGGCCTTGGGCACCGGGTCGTGATCGCCGGCATCTCAACCAGCGGGCTGCTCTGCGCCTATTTTGCACAATACCGCAGCGATGTCGCTCATTCGATCCCCATCGCGCCGGTGTTCGCGATACCCCATTTTGCGCACAACATTGGTGAGTCTATTGAAAAGCTGTTTCTATTCTTGCCCAATTTCTTCATCTGGTGGAATCCGCGAATCAAACAAGGGCAGCTGCCGCTGCATGGTTATCCCCGTTTTCCTACGCATGCCCTCATGCAATGCCTGCGCATCGGAGACGACGTCTATAAGCAGGCCCGCACAATGGCTCCAAAAGCCGGAGCCATTACTATGGTGACGAACACGCGGGATCCAGCTGTCGACAACAGAGTAACCCGAGACGTGGTCGCTTTTTGGCAGCGGTGCGGCGCGAAGAACGTATCCATCTTTGCGTTCGCCGATCTCCCGGAAAATCACGACATCATCGATCCGACCAATCCCGACGCTCGCATCGATGTTGTTTATCCTAAACTCATCGAACTTTCGGAGAAGGGCTGAACACCATGAATTCGGTGAGATTTATCGCATTGGCTGCTATTGGTTTGTTGGGTGCAACTCCAGCAACGGAAGTCTCCAAAAGCCTTAACTCCACACTGATTGTAGCGGCTGGCGACATTGCGTGCGGCGCTCGCCGGGAGACTGCCAGTGGAGGGTCAATCGACGTTAGCGCCGTCTGTCACATGAGCGGGACCGCGGCTCTCATCGCGCACCTCCACCCCAGCGCCGTGTTGCCGCTGGGGGATTTGCAATACGGTGCAGACGACTTGCGCGGCTTCGAGGAAGGCTACGCTAAAACGTGGGGCCGATTTCGAAGCATTTCGCACCCGGTCATAGGGAATCACGAATATGATGAACCTGCGGCCGCCGGCTACTTCCAGTATTGGGGCTCGACCGCGGGACCCGCAGGCAAGGGTTGGTACAGTTACGATTTGCCCGGCTGGCACATGATCGCACTCAATGGTCAGTGTGGGGGTATGGGCGTTGGTGGATGCAAAAAGGGATCACCGCAATGGCAATGGCTTGTCGCGGACCTACGCGCGCACTCGCGCGGCTGCCGTTTAGCGTATTGGCACCAGCCGCGGTTCTCTACCGGACCGCACGGCAACAATTCGGATTATACCGAATTCTGGAGTCTGCTCTATGCCGCCCACGTGGATGTCGTCCTCAACGGTCACGACCATGATTATGAACGCTTCCCACCATTGAATCCTCAAGAAAAACTAGATCCTAACGGAATCAGGGAGTTCGTTGTCGGAACCGGTGGCAAAAACCACTCGCCCTTTTTCTATCCGTCCAGTGCGAGCGTTACGCGTCAAAACACTTCATTCGGCGTTTTAGCGATGACGCTCTATCCTCATCGTTACAGTTGGCGTTACATCGCCGAGCCTGGGGCAACATACCGCGACTGGGGTTCAGCTGATTGTCACCGCAAATGAAATCATCCCGCGAGTGGAAAGTAAACTGAACATCGGAATCGTTTCCGATACGCACATGCCGCGATTCGGAAAAATGTTGCCCGCGGCGCTCGTTGATGGCTTCGCGCGAGCGAGGGTCGAACAGATTCTTCACTTGGGTGATTTCACCGGCGCTAACGTGCCGGACTTGTTCGAAGAATTGGGCCCCTTTGATGCGGTTGCCGGGAATAACGATCCGGCCGAGTTGTGGCAGCGGTTTGGGCGCAAGAAAGTCGTGCAGTATGATGGTGTGCGTATCGGCATGATTCATGGCGACGGCTCCAAGAAGACCACGCTCGAGCGGGCGACCGATGCGTTTAGCAACGACAACGTGGACGTAATTCTCTTTGGACACAGCCACGTTCCATATTGCGCCCGACACGGCGTAAGGTTGGTTCTAAACCCCGGATCGCCGACAGACAAGCGACGCAACGCCCAGTACTCCTATGCCATCCTCGAGGTAGGTGGTGAGGCCGCGGTACCGTCGTTGCATTACTTCGGTGAACACTAGACGTGCGCCCGCCGCAACCCAGATCTGGGTCGATCGCCTTGCTAGCAGATCGAGTGAACTAGGTGGTCAATTAAAAGACGGCAACGCTAAGGATGGCCTGGTGTTCGTCTCGGGAACGCCGTTACGGTAATCCTTCAATTTTTCGGTGATAAGCTCCAGCGCTTTTTCCATTTGCGGATCAATTCCATCACGGTATTCGTGAGGAGCGATATCAATGTCGAAGTCTGGATCCGTTCCGTAGTTCTCGACTTTCCAGCCGACGTCGGTAAACCAAAACGAAAACTCCGGTTGCGTTGTGATCGTTCCGTCCACCAAACGGTGATACGGGTTGATGCCGATAACGCCGCCCCAGGTTCTTTTTCCAACCAGTGGTCCGAGTTTATACAACTTAAAACAGTGGCTGAAAATGTCGCCATCGGAGCCGGCATTTTGATTTGTGATGGCGACCATCGAACCGCCAACTGATTCCGGCGGATAGGGCTGCGGTGGACCGTACCGTGACACATCGTAGCCGACGCGTTTGCGCGCTAGTTTTTCAAGCAATAACGGCGACACGTGTCCGCCGCGATTGTAGCGTACGTCGACGATTAGGCCGTCACGATTGAACTCCGACAGATATCCTCGGTGAAATTCAGAGAAACCCCAAGGGCCCATGTCGGGAATGTGAACGTATCCTACCTTGCCGCCGGTGCGGTCGTGGACCATTGTGCGGTTTGCTTCGACCCACGCACGGTACCGTAAACCGCGCTCATCGCGCAGCGTCTTAACCAAAACGCGGCGTTCGTTGCCTTTGCGCGCGATTGTCAAACTGACCTCACGCGCTGCCGCATTGACCAGTAATTCTTCGGGTCCGCTGCCTTCGTTAAGCCGCTTGCCGCCTACGGCAATGAGGATGTCACCCTCCTGAATGTCGAGCCCAGGCTCAGCCAGCGGAGAATCAACCTCCCGGTTCCAGGAATCTCCCCGCAAGATTCGCGCAATGCGGTAACCCCCCGACTTTGGATGAAACTCAAGATCTGCGCCTAAGAAGCCGCGTTGATACTGCGGCGGAATCCGATGATCGCCACCAAATTCGTATGCGTGAGAAGTGCCGAGTTCACCCTGCATCTCCCAGATCAAGTCCGATAGTTCGGAGCGAGTACGGATGCGGGAGAGGACGCGGTTATAGCGCTCGAACACGCGGTCCCAGTCAACGTCGGACATGTCTTCGACCCAAAAGTGCTCCCGTTGCAAGCGCCATGCTTCCCGGTACATCTGAGCCCATTCGTCGCGCGGCGCAATCTCTATGCTGACCCGATCTAAGTCGATCCAGCCGCTTTTGCGACCGGGTTCCGGGGGGGTCTTTTGCTCCTCGCCCTCCTCAGGAAGTTCGGCTTGCGCATCGATTGCACGCAAGCGATTATGAGATCGGTAAAGCAGAGTCCGGTGATCGGCTGCGAGCCGAATCTCCCCAACGTCCTGCTGAACTGTCGCTACTCGAAGTCCGTCGAAGTCGTATGCCAAAAGTGTGCCGACTTCGTCTGTCTCATCCCACGAAACGCCGACTGGTTTAAGTCCACGCACCGGAAACTGCGTAAAAAGCGCACGACCTCTGGTCGCCACGATTTGCTCGTACTGGCCTTCGTCTACGGGAAAACCAAGAATCCGTCCGGTTATGCCGTCAAAGTCGATCTCGATGGAAACCGATTCGTCGTGTTTCTTACCATCGTCGTGATGTTTTTCGTGATCACGGTGTATAGGGCGCGGTTTGGGAACGAACGGTGAGGGGACATCCTTGCGCAGAGTGAGGGCGAAGGGACGCATCGCTTGCGGAAAGCTCAAGTCAAACTGCAGCGCGTCATAAACCGGATTAAAATCCCGCGTTGAAATGAAATACAGGTACTTGCCTTCTGGATCCCACACAGGCGAGCGATCCACTCGCAGCATCGGCGTGACGTCGTGGACCTTCCCAGATTTAACCTTGGCAATTCGAATGATCGCAGTGTCCGTGGTTTGCGACCAGCAATACGCTATATACCGCCCGTCTGGAGAAAACGAGAGGTCGGTTATTCGATTGCCCAAGCTCTTGTCCAGCACGCGGACTCGTTTGGTGTCGATGTCGAGTAGGATCAATTCGTGACGGTGATTAGCCAGCGCGATTAGGTCTTGCGTAGACACGGCGAGCTCTGTAATCCGGCCTAAGTCCCCATCACTCGCCACTTTTGGTTCTTGCGAATGGAGGCTGTGAATTTCAACCTGCTCGTGACCCGGCGCATCGCTCACCACCGCAAAGCGCTTTCCGTCGTGCAGCCATTCGGCTAAGCGGTAGCGCGCTTTGTTTCCGACGCCGTGATGCACCACTGCTTCCTCCCAATGGGGCATAGTAAAAGGCTGGCCCCGAGAGATGAGGGCCAAGCCCGTCCCATCCGGCGCTGGCGCAAAATGTTCCAATTCCTCCGATGCTGGCACGAATCGCCTCACGCTCTGTGGCGCTGCCGAGGCGGTGCTCACTTCAACCAAGCGGCTCGTCCCTTCGACGGAATCGAACATGCAGATCTGCCCGGCGGCGGTATAGACGATGTACCGTCCGTCGCTAGATGGGAAGCGGACGTAGTATTCCGCTTCCCGCGTGTGCCGCTGCACATCAGTGCCGTCGGGCGTACATGAATAAATGTTTCCGATACCATCGTAATCGTCTAAGAAATACACTCGATTGCCAATCCACATGGGCCACACGGGATTGCCGCCGCGAGCAATCAGACGTTCGAAAGTTCCTTTTCCGTCTTTGTCAATCCAGAGATCGCCGGCGGTTCCCCCGCGATATCGTTTCCAGCGGGCGGGGTCGTCGGCATTGCGTCCAACGACGATTGCGCCGCCCGGCGCCACGCAAATTGATTTTATTGGACCAACTTGCAGGGAGCGCGCTCTTCCACCGTCTTTAGAGATAACGTAACCGCTGGTTTCCCGTTCGTACCAAGCACCCTCGTTACACACGAACCGGATTTCACTACTATCAGTGCTCCATTCGGAGATGGCACACATGGTGCCGCCGAAAAACGTGAGACGAGTTGGATTTCCTCCCTGAGACGGCATGATGTATATTTCCGGGTGGCCTTCGTCGCGCGAAACGTACGAAATATACTTCCCGTCGGGCGATAGCCGTGGGCTCGAACATTCACCCGAGCTCGCCGTGAGGCGCCGTGCGGTACCGCCATCGGCGTGAACGGACCACAGATCGTCTTCGCAAACGAACACGATGAGACCGTCAGAAATTGTGGGATAGCGGTAATAGCCTTGCGTCATGGGAGCCCAAAGGTTAAGCGGGGGACAGCGCGCATCCCGCTAACGCGCGGAAGGTACGGTAGTCAGACTGCCCCAACCACTATGACCTTGTCTCTGCACGACGGTTACGCTTCCTTGCTCCAAGAGTTCGAAGCGCGCACTCCACGGGCACTTGCCCGTTCGATTTCTCATGCCGAAGCGGGCCACGGTGCCGAGTTGATGCGCCATCTTTTCCTGAAGACTGGGCGCGCCGCAACAATCGGGCTAACGGGTCCGCCTGGTGTCGGTAAATCAACGCTCAGTTGCGGACTGGTGCGCAAGGCGCGTTCGCTCGGTAAAACCGTCGGGTTTATATCCGTCGATCCCAGCTCCCCTTTCTCGCACGGCGCGTTGCTTGGCGACCGCATCCGCTTGAACGAACACTTCACCGATCCCGAAGTCTTCATCCGTTCAATGGCGAGTAGGGGACATTTGGGCGGCGTCGCCGGAGCGACCGCGGACGCCGTCTTGTTGATGGACGCCTTCGGTAAAGACCTTATCATCATCGAAACCGTTGGTGTCGGTCAATCCGAGATAGAAATTGCCGACTTGGCACAAACCACGATTGTGGCGCTGCAACCCGGCAGCGGCGATTCGGTACAGGTTCTCAAGGCGGGGATACTGGAAGTGGCGGACATCTTTGTCATCAATAAATCGGATCATCCAATGGCCAATCAATTGCAACGCGAGATACACTCAATGATGGAAATGCTAGATTTTTCCGGCTGGGTTCCCGAGATGGTAAACACCCAGGCGCTCACTGGGGAGGGCATTGATGATCTTTGGAAGGCGGTCGAGAAGCATCGCGCGTACCTGGAAAGCACGGGCGAAATGGCGTACAAGCGGCGCGAGGCCTTTACGCATCAAGTCCGCCAACTGGCCTTGGCCCAGCTCGAGCGCCGGCTCGAAAACGAGCTGGGTGCGGAAGTGACTGCCGGTATTGACCCTTATGCCGCTGCGCAGCGTGTGCTCACGGCTTTTGGAATGCATGGCGAAGAGGAAGGCGGAGCATTTCGCGGGCGCCCCAAAGCGCGGGCTCGTGTCAAGGGACTTCACTAGTTATGCGCAGATACGGTACCGCACGCAGGTACCGCTTTGCTATAACTTGGAAACAATGCGGCGGCGCGGCGAACGCGCCCGCATCCCGTAGTAATTAGAAGGCAAATTTGGCAAAGATGATCGAACGCCCGAGTGGGCTCGGCGCGATAACCACCAATCAATTCAGCCACCAAGCAGAACAATGGGAAGCGGCATCAGCGCGTGGAGGCAGGCGTAAGGGCCCCGGTTCGGGCGCCGTCGACCGCACGATATCCGATCTGCCGCTCAAAGCGCTTTACGGACCGCAAGACGTTGCGCAACTTGACCTGTCGGATGACCTTTCATACCCTGGCCAGTATCCGTACACCCGCGGCATACACAGCAATATGTATCGCGACCGGTTGTGGACAATGCGCCAGTTTGCGGGATTCGGAAATGCGAAGCAAACCAACGAACGATATCATTTCTTGCTTTCTCAGGGACAGCATGGTTTATCGGTAGCCTTCGACATGCCCACGCTGATGGGATACGATTCG
>JALYZK010000125.1 GCA_030945705.1 Vulcanimicrobiota bacterium
GAACTGGGGTTTGAGGAAACACGAACTGCGGGCATTATTGCGCGACGTTTACGAAAGATCGGCTTTGAGGTTCATACCGGGATAGCCACGACCGGGGTCATTGGCGTCATGCGCGGAACCGGGCAGGGCAAAACAATCATGTTGCGGGCTGACATGGACGGATTGCCCGTCCAGGAAGAAAACACCGTTGACTACCGCTCCTCGCATCCGGGAAAAATGCATGCGTGCGGTCACGACGGGCACGTGGCCATTCTGCTAGGCGCAGCGGAATTGATCGCAAAGCGCAAAGCGGAACTTGCCGGAACCGTCTGTGTGGTGTTCCAACCGGCTGAAGAGGGCAGAGGCGGCGCGCAAGCCATGGTTGAGGAGGGAATACTCGAGCGTTTCGGCATCGAGCGGGCGTACGGTTTGCACCTTTCCTCGAACTACGACACCGGAGTTCTCGGCTTCCGGGAGGGTCCATTCTACGCATCGTGCGACTCGATCGAAATTGAAGTACTCGGACGGGGCGGACACGGCGCTTCCCCTCACCAAACGATCGACCCCATTCATGTTTCTGCCAACTTCGTTACATTGCTGCAACAGATCGTTTCGCGACAAGTCGATCCGATCGATCCGGCAGTTGTTACAATAGGATCTTTCCACGGCGGCACAACGCACAACGTTATTCCGCGTAACGTTAAAATGCTCGGAACCGTGCGAGCGTTTTCCACGGAAGTTCGCGAAGCGATGCCTCAACAGATTGAGCGCATCCTTCAGGGTTGCTGCGACGCTTCAGGGGCAACCTACCATTTTACATACTTCCGGGGCTATCCGGTAACCACGAACGACCGCGAGCAAAATCGCTTCGCTCGCGCGCTAGCATCGCAGGTTGTTGCAAAAGAATCTATCATTGAAGCCGACAAGCTAATGGGCGCAGAAGATTTTTCATACTTTGCTGAACGCGTTCCGGCGTGTTTTTATACTCTTGGTTCGCGCGGCAGTCGGGAAACCGCGGCGCCGCACCACAGCAGTGCGTTTGATATCGATGAAAGCGCACTTGCGACCGGCGTCAAAATGATGACCGCGCTCGCTCTAAACGCACCTCGCCATGCTCCATGATGGCGACGCCGCGAATTCCCAGCCGTATCCACCCAAAAAAACTCGATGACTACCTCGAAGTAATGACGCGCGCGGTCTTCCAGGCCGGTATGAGCTGGTCAGCGATTGCGGAACGCTGGGATGATTTCAGAGAAGCTTTTTGCAATTTCGACGTGGCGCGGGTCGCGATGTTTACCGAAGGCGATTTCGACCGCCTATCGCACATGGACGGAATCGTCCACAGCAATCGCAAGATCCGCGCTACAGTGAAAAATGCGCAAACGCTGCTTGAAGTAGACAACTCGCATGGCGGCTTCGGAAAGTACCTCCGCTCTTTTCCAACGTATGAGGCGCTCAGCGCCGACATCCGTGAGCGTTTTAAATTCCTCGGTGAAATGAGCGTATGGTATCTGCTATTTCGCGTGCGGGAACCCGTCCCGGAGTTCGACATTTGGGTTAGAACGATCCCTGGGCACCACCCCCGGATGCGCGAAATGGTTGAATTGGCAGCAGTGGAAGACCTTCAGGCGGCGAGTTCCGGGGCACCGTTCCACGTTTGAAATGAGCGTTCGATAACCAGCGCTGCGCGAGCTATTGTCTCGAGCGGTCTTACGACGAGCTTGATACCCCGCGACCCCAAATAGCGCAGCACCATATCGTTGGGACTCCAGCGAGCGCACCAGTAAATCTCGGCGGTGTGCAGACCCTCTGCTAACAGCGCAATCACTTGCTCCAAGCCGCAACAGCCACAGCCAATTAGCCGCTTGGTGACCCCATCGTGGAAGCTTTGCGGCGAGAGCCCAACTCCTAAGATCAAGAGGCGGCGCAGCTCCGCGGGGCGGCTGGCTTCAAAGTCGATGACCATGCCCTTGGTGTTCCTTGCGTCCAAGTCTATGGTCTGGGCATGTAGCGTCGCCCTCGCGATTGAGGTTTCGCCACCGGCGGTGAGCATTGCGCCGGCGCCGATAATGTAGTCGCACTCCCCAAAACCCGTTTGCACCGTAGTCACCTCCTTTGTGCCTACTATGCACGATTCGAGTGCCAGCAGTATGGCACGAGAGGACAAGAGCGGCCTACGGAAAGCCAAGAAGCGGCCAGAAAAACTCTCTGGCCGCTCTTTACGCCCACACCCCGGCGCAAATTTTGCTTCAGGACACCCTTTGCCGACTAGGCCGACGCCCTGTAAATCGCAGAAAAGTCTTTAGCCGATGAATGGGGGTATGTTAAGCGCTATATGAGCCAGTACTGTGAGCAGGGTAGAAAGCATGAGAGCTCCTTAATTCGTTGATTACCGTACCTGCAATGTTAATCATTCGCACGCCGCCCGTCTGTAATCAAATTTGACTAGGACCTTCATATGATTAGACCCGAGTGACGCGCCTTAGCGATCGCTTGTTGACGCCCGTGACAGCGCAGCTTGCTTATTGCAGCGCGGACATGCGCATGAATGGTATTTACGCTCCTAGCAGTTTCTAGCGCGATGTCCTTCGGTGCTTGCCCGCTTGCAAGAGCTTGCAGTACGTCGACCTCCGAAACAGTCAGTATGCCAGGTTCCTCGGTTTGAGACTCTAACCGCCGCGCGATCGCTTCAAAAGTGCGAGCGTATCCTCCGTACCCAATTGCTCGTAGCTCGGTGACCAGATTTCCAAACTGCTGGTCAAAAAATCCCAAACGCATTTGTTTCAAAAGCGTTAGCGTCGCCCGGTGCAAGGCTTTAATGCTGGGCTGATCAATTGGAGCGAGCGCATGCAAGAGTTTTCCGACAGCGCTACTGCGTTTCAGTAGAGCGTTCGCTAAGGCGGACAATAAGATAGCAATTTGTGATTGACGGCGCTCGCTGAAAGAGCTAGTCGTCGTGAAGCTCGAGCCGGAGCGCTTAAGCGCTGCTAAAGCTAGTTCACGCTCGCCATCTACTGCAAGGAATAAGGCGTATTCGGCGTAGCGCAGCGTGCGCTCAATACCATGTGGATGACCTTCTAGAGCCCTCGAAAGCAACTGATACGCCTCCGAAAAATCTCCCTTCCACGATGCCCTCAGCGCTCGCGCGGGCACCACGACAAGCGAGAACCGCAAGGGGTCAGTCACTCCAGCACTAGCCAATTTCTCTTCAATTGGCACTACTTGATCCAAATTGCCTCGCCGAGTTTCAATTTCAAGCATTTGTTGGAGGCCAATTTGCCACCTCAGCATATCACCGGCTTTCGCAGCGCAACCCGCCAATTGTTGCGCATACGACGACATGCGTTCGACATCATCATCGTGATCAAAGCAGGTGGAGTACAAAACGCTATAAGCGCTGGCAGCGACTCCATACAACCCGGATTGCAGCGCGAGGCGAGCTGCTTCCATTGAATATTTCTTGGCGTCTTCCGGGTTATGGCTGTAGAATGCTACAAATCCGGCCCGCTGGTAGACATAAGCGCGCGACACATCATTTTCCAGTTCCTCGACGGTTTCCAGCGCTATTCTGATCTGATCGAGCGCGTCTTGTACTTGGCTGGTTACTGCGTACGCTGCTGCCAACAGCGAATGAATCTCGCAGCGATCCACCTGCGAAATGTCTTTCCGACCGGAAAACGGTAAAAGAAGCGCAATTCCATCGCCTTGCGATTGATTGGTAAGCATAGTTGCAAGGCGTGCGGCGAGTCGGATCTTGACCGATGTTTGGGCTGCGAGAGCAATCCCCCGGCGGTACAGTCTTTCGGCTCGCTCGAGGCGCCCGGCGTTCGCTTCAAAAGACGCCTGAAGACCAAGGACGGCCGGGTTGCTCGAATGTTGCTCAGTTGAGAGGAGTCTCGCGGCGCTTTCCACCACGTCGGCGTGGCCTTGTTCTATTAAGTCAAAGCCAGATTGCTCGAGTAGCCTGAGAATAGGTTCGACCGCCTTTCCCTCGGCATATAACACCAAGGCCTGCGCTGTATTTCCGTACTTTTCATACATCAGAGCGGCCCGCGCGCACATATCGAGCACTGCAGCGCTTCCCAGTAGGCTCAACTGATGGCGCAGAAATTCCCGGAACAGCTCATGATAGCGGTAGACGACCGGCGATTCTGCATAGATAAATGCGACGCTACGGCGCAGTTCTTCAATTATAAACTTGGCGTCATCATAGCCGCCTGCGGCGAGAACGTCGATTTCAACTGACTGCATCAATCTCGTCAAAAGCAAAAACTGGAGCATTATTTGTTCGAGTGAATGATACACTTGCTCGGCCAGGTAGCGGTACGTCATCTCACGCGTCGTCGCCTCGATACTGCGTAACTCCCCGGAACGCGTTGCCGAATGCAACGCAAAGCTTAGCGCGGTCGACCAGCCTTCGGTGAGGGCGAGAATTTCACGCAATTCCTCGTCATGAACAGGAAGTTTTGCGGCTTCCGATGCTTCGCGTGCTTCCGAAATTTCGAAACGCAAATCCACTTCGTCGACCGGTAAGCTCGTCTCGCCGTATGCGAGCCAGGATGCAACCGGCAAGACTAAAGCTGAACGTGACGCAAGCATCCACCGCGTTTTTGGCCCAGTCCGCTCGATGAGCGAAACCAGGAATCTACTAAGCTCGCTGTCGCGCTCAGAAAGATGCAGATTGTCGATTACGATCGTATCGGTGTAAGACTCAATATGAGCGTGCATCCAGGCCGCAAGATCTATTCCGGGCGTTGCGGATGTGCACGACTTCTCAAATGCTCCCGACAGGCTTTGACGCGCGCCCGGCGCAACGCTAAACAAAGCGTCAGCCAAACCACGTGCGAAGCCGAGCAGCGTCGCATCATGTGGCTCAACATTATAGAGCACAAAGCGATGGTCAACGCTGGCCAAATATTGGCGCAAGGCGACAGACTTCCCAAAGCCAGCTGGAGCGACTATCAACGTCAAACGCTGCCGAGCTGCAGCCGCGATCCGCTCGATAACACGCGGTCGGATGATTGGAGCAAGCACGCCACCAGACTCCGATTTTTTGCCGACCGTAAGTGGCCCAAACACGAACAGCGCTTATCCGGGCCACGATGCCGCTCCTGGAGAATTAAGTCCTATGGCAATCGACGATACGCGAACCTACCACGGCGTCACGCGCGACGTCTTTAACAGGCTGAAGATCGGACTGGCAAAGGCTAAGATCACTTTTCCCGAGCTCGACTCTGGCACAATTTCAAGCCATGGGCTGACGGGTGAATTCACTTACAATGAAGCAGAAGAAAGCCTGATGCTCAGCGTCCTCAAATATCCCTTTTTGGCGCCGAAGGCCATGGTTTGGAAAGCCGTCGACGGCGCGGTAATTAACGCTAAACGTTAGCTAAGCTAGGCGCGAGTTGCTTAATCTGGTTAGCGAGCAGCCTCCCGATATCGTCACAGTCTAGAGGCGACGATAAATAGTTTCCTTGGCCAAAGCCGCAACGGAGATCTTCTAGCGCGGCGGCCTGTCTTTCTGTTTGAACGCCCTCAGCAATGACTGTAATACCATAGGATTCGCCAAGCTCAATAAGCATGCGTACGATCGGAGCTCCGATAAGTTCGCCATCAAGACCATCGATGAAAGATTTGTCGATCTTCAAACAGTTAAAGGGAAATTGTTGCACGTATCGCAGTGACGAATATCCCGCGCCGAAATCATCGATGCATAACCGGTACCCTAGACCGCGCAAACGCTCCAGAACGCCGCTTGCGTACATCTCCGAGTGAAGTATTGAGCCTTCAGTAATCTCCAACGTTAAGTCGCTCGGCTGCAAACCGTGGTGATCTAAAACCGTAGCGAGAAACGCGGGAAGATCGGGTTGCAAAACTTCTTGAACGGCAAGGTTGATGTTCATTGAAAGGCTGGAATCGATTTCACGCCACTGCGCCAATTGCGCGCATGCCGTTTCGATGACATGACGACCGATAGGAACGATGAGTCCGACCTCCTCCGCCAATGGAATGAACTCACCGGGCATGATGAGACCATCCGTGGGATGCTCCCAGCGCACCAAAGCTTCTAGGGCCACAATCCTTCGGCTGCTGATCGCGACTATGGGCTGGTACGCAAGCGAAAACTGTCGGCGCTCGACGGCCAGTTGCAACGCCGTGCTAAGCGTGAAACGGCGCGACGCATGCGTATGCATGCGCTCGTTGAAATACGCCTTCTGCGCACGCCCCAAAGTTTTCGCGTGGTACATGGCGGTATCGGCGTCCCGCATGATGTTTTCTATTCGCTCATAAAAAGGCCGCACGATTGCGATGCCTATGCTGCCCGTCGTGAAAAGAACGCAACCTCGAATGGTCAACGGCTGGCGCAAGGCGTGTTGAATTCGTTCTATGACCTCATCGACGGCTCGCAAGCTTTCCATATTGCGCAGCAGCACCGCAAATTCATCGCCACCCATCCGAGCAACGATATGTGCGCGTCCGACGACTCCTTTGAGTCGATTTGCTACGGCAATCAGAGCTTCGTCGCCGGCCCAATGCCCCAAGCTATCATTGATCGATTTAAATTCATCTAAATCGATGAAGAGGACGGTGTACGTGCCCTGGGAGGTTTTAGCACATACGATATCAAGGGCCTTGCGCAGCTTCATTGCGAACATCTTACGATTCGGCAGCTGGGTGAGCGAGTCGTGCGTTGCTTCGTACTGAAGCCGGTTGCGGGCACGTGCGTTGGCAAGTGAAAGACCGACAAGATTAACGTAAATTTGCATGGTCCGCAAGGTATCGACACTCGGAATTTTATTATCCTTCGGTCCATCTATCGAGAGATACCCAATCATAGTGCCGTCTTTGTCGGTCAGCGTGAGGATCAACGCGTCGCGCTCGTGCCATTCGTTTTCTTGACCGCGCGGTGCATCCAGCGGTAAATCGCCCGTGTAGATTGAACGCGCCCATAACAAGTCGCCCTCGGCGGGTATGTAATAACAGTTTTCAAACATCCTATTGGCGCGCGGAAGGATCGCCAAGACGTCTGAGCGCGCGATCGGTTCATTGAGCCGCTCTTCCACGACCTCTTTGGGGTAACCGAGAAGGACGGCGCGCCGCATATTGTCGTCGGAATCTGCGTCTGCGACCACTATCGTGACATATCGGAAGAAAAATAGATCGCGCACGCCGCGAGCTATCGAGTCTAGCGCGACGTTTAGGTCATCGGCCTGCATAATGTCCCGAGTAATCTCGAGAAGCCGTTCAAGCTGATTGTCGGTGTGCACACCGTTCCAAAAGGCGGAAAGATTCAAATGACCTGCTCCGGTGGGCATAAGATTTCCGCAGAACTAACAGAGGCGGAATGGTTGACCGAATTCCTAGCCATTATAGCATGTTCCCGAGCAGGTATCCTCAAGACGTTGTAAGGCTTCAGCAACTTGATGCGTGCTTTGCGTCATAGTCGGGAAGCGAACTTAACGGGGATTTTACAAACCTTCATGAAAGTCAGGCCATCCGAAAACCAATCGATTTCAGGGTTGAGCATGTGATCCCCATGGCAAGCACCAAGGTAGCGTGGATCTTAAAAACATCACATGAAGGGAACGAATGAAACCTCCACTTGGTCGCACACTCAAACTGCTAGCTGGTTGCGGGGCGAGCACCGCGCTGGCCTGGACGCTTGCCGACCAGCTCTCACGCACTAATGATACGGAATTCAGAGACTATCTGCTCAACACATTCGTCAACAAGATTCCTTTCCCGGATATCCGCATGGCTCTATACCGAAAAGCGGGAATGAAGGTCGCCTCCACGAGCAACATCATGATGAACGTGTTCGTCATCCAAGTTCGGGACATCAGCATCGGCGCGAACTGCATCATCGGACCGTTCACAACGCTCGATGGCCGCGGCACGTTGACGATCGGCCGCAACGTGAACATCGCAGGGGAAGTACTCACGATCTGCGGTCATCACGTGGTCGACTCCCCCAGCGCCGAGGGGCTGATCGGCAGCGTCGTTATAGAAGACAACGCCTGGATTGCTATGCGTGCAACAATCCTTCCAGGCGTTACGATCGGTGAAGGCGCTTACGTGGCGGCTGCGGCACTAGTAAATCGGGATGTCGCGCCGTACACCTTAGTTGGCGGCGTACCGGCTAGAAAGATCCGGGACCGGAAACGCGATATTCAATATACGCTTCACCATTTTCCACGTTGGATTTAGAGCGCCGCCTAACCGCCGCGCGATACACGTTTAGGACTGCGTCGATTTGAACGTCCATAACGAATGCTTGCGCTCGGGTACGAGCGGCGCTCGCCTTCCTGCCATTATCACTTAACGCTTGAGCGATCTTCGCTGCATACGCGGCGGGCGTCGGCTCCATGACTAGGTAGCCGCTCTCCCCTGTAACCACTTCGTTCATCGCCCCGTAGTTGAAGACCACCGGTGGACAGCCACATGCCATGGCTTCGATAAGAACCAGTCCGAAGCCACCGTACAGCGAAGGAAAGCAAAGCACGTCGGCGGCGGAATAATACAGCGCCAACGTTTCCGGCGCAAGGTGACCGGTAAAGCGCACGCGCTTGCCAAATTCGGCAATGATCGTTCGGTCTTCGTCATGATGCGCCACCAGAAGCGTGATGCTATGGGGAAGGCGGCGCAGGGCGGCGGCCATGATCGCCCCGCGCGACATGTTGAAGTGCCCGACGTACAGCAGGTAGCGCTCTCCGGACTCAAGCCCGAGTATTCGTCGCGCATTCGAGCGATCCAACGGCCGGAAAATGTCCGGGTCGTACCAGTTCGAAATGACTTGAACACGCTCGGGCTGCACGCCGTAAAACTTGGTTACCTCGGCCGCGACGCCGCGTGAGACCGCGATGCACTTATCGGAAAGCCGGCCAGTTGTCTCTTCCATGAATGCCACCGCGCCATCAACGGAGGCCTCCGGCGGCTCGCCCAAGCCAAGCTGCCGGTACCGCTCGTTGGGCCCCAGCGCGGTCAAGTGGAAACTTGAAATTAGCGGCGGGCGCTCTGTCAGCTCAGACCAACGCAATGCGGTGTGGAAACCATATTGCCCGTGGCAATGAACCAGATCATATCGCGTGGGCTCGATTGCTTGTGCGAGGCGCCTCGATTTTTCCCTGAACTGCTCAACCAACGTCCGGCTGGACAACGATTGCGGCTCAATGCCCAGCAGATGGTTCGCAAGCGGATTGGCGGCATCGGGGAGAAACGGGCGATCTTCGCAGATAACGTCGACCTCAACGCCCCGCTGCAGCAGCCCGCGGGTCAGTTCGTAAACGTATTTTTCCGTGCCGCCTCCCGATGGAGTCGGACGGTATCCGCAGATCATGGCGACACGGAGAGCTGGTTGCTTGCATGCCATACAGCTGGCATTCAATTCCGCGATGCTACCATCATGCGCTTTCAGCGGCTACTGGATGCCCGATATACCTTTGTCGACGTGGAAACGACCGGCTTGCACCCAAAGTACGCGCGGGTCGTCGAAGTGGCGTGCATCGTTGTGGAGCACCGGCGCACGATCGCGGGTTTTGAGACCCTCATCGACCCGGGATTTCCAATTCCGCGACATGCGACCGAAATTCATGGAATTACGGACGCCTGCGTGTTCGGCAAACCGTTGCTGGAAAACGTGCGGAGTGAACTTTCCGCCCACTGTGATGAGGCAACGGTCGTGGCGCACAACGCACCATTTGATTTGAGCTTTCTCCCCTTTTTGCAATGCCGGCCGGTGGTGTGTTCCTATCGGCTTGCCTCGCGAGTCGCTCCCCACGCGCCCAACCACAAAAACCAGACGCTTCGCCGCTTTTTCAATGTGAAAGATCCGGCGCTGCGCGGCCGACGCGCTCACCGAGCGATGGCCGATGTAATCGTGACCCGCCACGTGTTCTTTAAATGCCTTGAACGCTATCTCGCTCAAGGATACCGGGACGATCACGCTGCGCTCTTAGAATTCCTACACACGCCCCGGAATGTTGATCTACCGAAAAGCGCTTAGATTCCAAGCCTAAGACGGCGGTTTCAGCGCACCGGATTTAAGCCAGTCCTTTATATCAGCCGCCACCCCTGCGGCAGAGCCGTACTCCAGCGGGATAAGGGGAGAAACGACTGCCTCCTGCGGCTGGTCTTCTTGCGAAAGGTACAGCAACGCATTGTGAGGTCCGTATTGCAATAACCGCGCTGCATTTAACTGGTTACGCCAGGTTCTGCCACCTTCAATGTCGACTTTCGGGCCTTCGTATTCGATTTCGCCCTCAAGTAGCTGCACTAAGGCTTCAAACTCAATTCGCTCATTCGGCTCTGGTTGGTATGCCACGTTCGAACCGTACTAATGAGGAGTGGATGCCCCCTGCAAGCGGCTAATGCCAAACGCTTTTTCCTTTACGTCGATTTAACGTGATACTCGTCGATTACGTCCCAAACAACTATCTATTCACGACCCAAGGTGCTAGGTTGAAACTATGGAAAAACTGCTACAACTACCGCCGCAACCCGACACAAATTTAAGCATGGAACTTAGCGAAACGACTCAAGAGCTAGACGCATTTTTGGAAGACGGCTGGTTAGGAAACTATTTTTCAACTAATCCGCAGCAGGGCAACGGCGTTTAATCTCATAAGCCGAGGCAATGGCCGGCGTTAAACGGTTCCCAGAAACGAACAAAAGGAAACATGGCCAGAGCGGTGGCCAGCCAGTCGAATCGGTGGAGCGCAAGATCTGGCTACTTCTCGAACTATTACGACACAAGACCGTACGGTTCCAAACTTATGAACGATTGTACGAACGCTCGGAGCGATCTTTTAAGCGCGATCTTCAGCATCTTCGTAAAATCGGCGAACGCACTGGTTTTAGCATCTCCCACGCGCAAGACGGAAGAGCGAGTCTCGAAACAGTCGATGCTTCGCTAAAAAAAACGGACAAACGCTCGAAGGCCCTAGCGACACTTTTACAAAGTGCAGTGCACGCCCTCGGCGCGCCCGTTGAGCGCCAAATGCGCGGTCTTACGGAGGCCAACGCAGGAGGCGAAGCGCAGTTTTTGTATTTTGCCCTGCCGCAACTTGTTAAAGGCAGCCACGTATCAGCAGTGTGCGAAGCGTTACAGGAAGCGTGGTCTTCCTCAGCCCGCGTGCGTATAAAGTATGGCGAGGATCGCACCGAGCGTATTGTCGAACCGTATGCTGCGATCAATCGGTCCGGCCGATACTACCTCGTCGGCTTCGACGTGGCGCGTGGCAAAGGTTGGCGCTACTTCGCGCTCGACCGCATCGAAGGCATGCCGCAACGGGTAGGCACTTTCCAAGCTCGACCGCTCGATGAGTCTTTCGTAGTGAATGACACGATGGGCATGCTCCAAACGGGCGGACCAACGACGGAAGTGACCGTTGAATTGTCACCGCTTGTTGCTTCCTCAGCAACGTCGCGACTCTGGCAGAAGAATCAAAAAGTCAAAGTCTGTGACAACGGAAGTGCTTGGATCACGTTTACGGTTTCCGACCCGGACGAGGTCATTCGCTGGACTTTCGGTTATGCAAGCGAAGCAAGAATTATATCCCCGCCGGCAGTCGTCGATCGCGGTCGCGAACTGTTGAAGGTGGCTCTGGCCCAGTGGTCTTAGCAACGCCTACAGGGAAAACATGAGCTAAGATATGAGCGAAGTTTATCCGTCATTCAGCCGTGCCCCCAAACCATAATGTTGCGATCGTGTTCAGGCAAGGGTCGTTATCCTCATGAAAAGGCAGCCAGGCTGACTGCAGAGCATGAGGAGCAGAAATCCCGCGAACGGGGCGGCGAGCTACGGCTGCGCGTTTATCGTTGTCCCAGCGTCTCCTGCGGTGGCTGGCATTTGACCGACGCGCGGGATAAACGCAACGACGGGTACTAAAATCGGGACGTATGTGAAATGGCAACAAAACCTATAGCCGGCGCCGGTAAAAGCACGCTTCCCCACTTTAAACGACTTCGTTCAATTTGCCCGTTGCAACATCGAAAATAAAGCCGCGGACACGGTCGCGGTGTACGAGGTGCGGGTCACCTTTGATGCGAGCTATACCGGCACGTACGTCGCCCGCAAGGTCGTCGAACGCCTGCATCGCATAGGATGGCTTGTAACCGGTCTCGGCGGCGATGGACGCCCGGAGGGAATCGTCCGTGAATGTTAACATGCCGCAATCGGTGTGATGGACCAAGACGATTTCGTTCGTTCCGAGAAGTCTCTGCGAAATGACCAGCGACCTGATGACGTCGTCGGTCACGACGCCGCCGGCGTTGCGGATCACGTGCGAATCGCCCTCGCGAAGGCCCACAATGCGATAGACGTCGAGCCTCGCGTCCATGCATGCTACGATGGCCGTTTTCTTGACGGGCGGTAAGGGCAACTGGCGCGTAAACCCCTTCGCGTAGTCGGCATTGTTCTGGAGGTACTCGTCGGTTACGCTCATCAAATCCTCATCAAAATCAAAAACGCCACAGCATCGGTGAGCGGCGCCTGGTCCTGGCCCGTTTATAGCACGCTCGGCGGAATACCGCAACTACGCCCATGGCCACCGCGATGATGGCGAGGTTTTCTAAACTATTCCAATGGCAGGCGCCGCTGCGCCTTCCTCGGAATCTTTCCGAACCGTTTTGCCGCTGTTTCGTTAGGTAAGGAAGCTTGTTATGCTTGTCCCTCGGACTAGATGGCACGCAAACATAATGCGTCCCCTGCTGCTGGCCCTGACTATCCTCTTTATCGCAGTATCAACGAATAATGACGTAGGACTCGCACGCGGACACTACGGTTATCATTCGTACTCGCATTATCGGAGTAGTGCGCCACACACGTATCGCCATGGCCGATCGTATCGGTATTCATACAGACGCATTCATCGTTCGCTTGAGGTAAAACACGAGTTTTGGGACATGACGGGACACCCTCACGGTTGGGCAGGACACGTTGTCGACCACATAACGCCTCTTGCCTGCGGCGGTGCGGATTCGCCGAGCAATATGCAATGGCAAACGATTGCGGATGCCATGGCAAAAGACAGAGTAGAACGGCGCGCCTGCCGGCGGCGTTACTGAAGTCCCAGTGATAGCAAACTCGACGGGGTGCTGAAAGCCGTCAGCTCAGAACTTTTCCTCGAGTTCCTCTCTCTCCACGTCGTCTGCGGCATCATTCGCCGAATCCAGTACCGCAATATCGAGTGGCCCGACCTGTCGCGGAACCGAGTCGACCGGTTCGACAGCTTTAAGTTTTTCCTGGGCGCCCAGCATTGTGCCGATGGCTTTACCACTTGGGATTAAACGTCCAGTGAAACTATTCACTGCGACATTGTACTTGCACGTCGCTCTTTCTAACTGAATACCAACCTCGTTGAGCATGTTCGCGAACTTCACCATACGGTTGTACAGGCGTTTGCCAATCTGCGCGACTTGTTCAGCGTTGTCACGTTGCTTTTGCATGCGCCACCCGTGGCCAAACGCCTGAAGATATGCTAGAAACAACAGTGGGGAGCAAATCGTAATTCGATTTTGAGCGCCGAATTGTAAAAGCTCGCCCTCAGTAGCCAGCGCCGAAGCCAACATCGATTCCACCGGCACGAAGAGAATCGTCATCCCGGCATAGCCTTCAACCTTGTCGTATCCACGGCTCATCAATGCCTTGACGTGGCCTTTCAGATCGGCGGCGCTCTCGGAAAGCAACTTGGCGCGAATCGCAGGATCCGCGGCCTGGAACGCAGCGCGGTAATTTACCAGTGGCACCTTTGCATCGACTGGGATGCGCAAGCCTCCGGTTAAATTCACGATGAGGTCGGGACGCTCGATACCCTCTTCGTGTTTGAACTGCTCTTGCAAGCTGAAGTCGCAGTGGTCCGTCATTCCCGCGAGCTCGACGATTTTTTCCAGAGCTATTTCGCCCCAATTTCCGGCTACTTTCGGGTTTGCCAGGGCCGTAGAAAGACGGTCGGTAGCCATGTTCGTTGTGGAAATGGCGTTCAAGAGCTCGCCTTGGCGTTCGCCGAATATCTTGACGTTTGCGTGTAACTCGCTGAATGCGCTGGCGCGTTGCTGCTCGATTGATGCAATAGACCCGCTAAACTTCTTGAGGTCTTCCTGGATCGGCGAGAGAATCGTTCGCAATGTGCCATCGGTCTTTTCACGTTCTTGGCCCAGGCGCTGTTCGGCGAATCCGAGAAATTGGTCGTTCGTTGCCTTCAAAGCTTCGCAAGCCATTTTTTGAAAACTCGCGGACATCTGCTCGGTGAGCCCGGCACGCTCTCGCGAGAATGACTCTCGTTCCGTTTGCAGGCTACCGCGGCAGAGTGCTGCGTCCGCAATTGCCCCTTCGAGCTTATCGCGGGCCTCAGAGGCGTTGTGGCGTTCGCGGTCGACCTCGGCCTTCAGCGCCGTAGCTTTGGCGTTTTGCATGAAACACGCGATGGCAAAGCCGAACGCACCGGCGACCATAATGGCGAGCAAGTTGGGCAAGGAAATTATCGTCATTTAGCTATCATGGCTGACCCGAATGCCATACGGTAGGCACTGTAATGGTTCTAGCCCATGAAACCAACGGCTCCCGTTTGCGACGCCCGGGATGTCAGGCATATGGCACTTGGATCCTGGATAATACCATTGTGCCGAATACTGAAGTCACCGTCGCGCGACTCTCCACACTGCGCAACCTCCGAACCTTTGCCGCATGCGCGCTGCGGACAGCAATGCGGGGAGCGGTGCTCTATCGCCTTAGCATGGCAGACCCCTCAAGGCTTCGTCACGCCGCGCTCGAGTCGTTGGACGCGCTGATCGCAGATTTACCGGTTACCACGGCAGAGCGAGTTCGCGTGAGAACGCAGGTCGCGGTGGCAGCGGATGGCTTTGCGCGCTCCCGTCTCGGGCGCCGCCTGTTAACCATGCCTGTCTCGCGAATCACTGCTTCAACAGCTCCGTCGGCCGACCTCATCGTTCGCGATCCTGCCGGTCGAAAGTATGCCATCATCTTTGCAACACAGCCGGCGCCCTTGGCATTCGCGCAGATAGCGGAGCGCGTGACGCGCGAGTTGCCGGATTGTGAGGCCGTGTTCATCTACAACGCGCAGCGCGCCGTCACCCGGCGGTTTGCACACCACCCACAGATCATGGCCCGCTGTGCATGAGGCGACGCTTGAGCATGTTCCGCATCGCAGGCGTGTGGCGCACGGAACGAATATTCTTAAAGCAGAACTGGAGTGATGCATGCAGCTTGTCGACGGCAAGGTAATCTACTCGGCGTCGGATCTCAATAATTATCTGGCATGTCAGCATCTGACATCGCTTGATTACCGCGCCGCATTCGAAGGCAACCGTCCAACTGACAAGTCGCTCGAGGCAGATCTGTTAAGTGCGCTCGGCAGCCAACATGAAACTGCCTACGTGCACAGACTCCAAGACGAAGGTCGTCAAATCATCCAGATTCCAAGAGACCTTAACATCGTCGCAGCTGCCCAAGCAACGGAACAAGCCATGCGCGAAGGTGCCTACATAATCTACCAGGCAGCGTTTTTCCACGATGGCTGGCAGGGTCACGCGGATTTCTTATTGCGCAAAGAGCGGCCCTCGAAGTTGTGGGACTGGTGCTACGAAGTCGCCGATACCAAGCTGGCGCGAAACGCCAAACCGTACTTTATCTTGCAGCTTTGCTTCTACAGCGAGCAGGTTGAGCGCCTCCAGGGCTGCCAGCCCGAATTCATGCATATCATTTTAGGCGATGGACGTGAGCAAGCGTACCGCGTCAACGATTTTGCGGCCTACTACCGGCATGTCAACAAAGGATTCCTCGCAAGCGTTGGTAACGGCGCGAGAACCTATCCCGAACCGGTCAACCACTGCGCCTTATGCGTTTGGGATGAGCGCTGCACGGCCAAACGCAAGCAGGACGATCATTTAAGTTTAGTCGCGGGCGCTTCACGGTATCAACGACGACGCCTTATGGATGCGGGAATCGCGACGCTCGAGAAACTTGGCACGACACCGGCAGAGCGATGTCCCGAAACATTCGCCCGTCCCACCTTCGAGCGGTTACACCGGCAGGCGCGGATGCAACTCGAACAGCGCAAGCTTACACAAATCGGTGTAGCCGAGCCATATGC
Organism: Vulcanimicrobiota bacterium; assembly: GCA_030945705.1. GTDB lineage: Bacteria > Vulcanimicrobiota > Vulcanimicrobiia > Vulcanimicrobiales > Vulcanimicrobiaceae > JALYZK01. Next base: position 16,089 of record JALYZK010000125.1, read on the forward strand.
GTACGAATTGCTCGACGTTGATCCGGAAGCAAAGCGCGGTTTCGCGCTTTTGCCGCCGCCCTCGGAAGGTGACATCTTCTTCGATATGGAGGGCGATCCATATTACGAAATCGGCGAAGGCTTAGAATACCTCTTCGGTGTTTATACCAACGACAAAAATCAGCCATTCCGCTCGTGGTGGGGATGCAAACGCACGGATGCATCGGGCACAGATCGCCTAGCCGAAAAGCGCGCATTCGAAGAGTTTATGGATTTTGTAGTGCAGCGCCGCGAGCGATATCCCGACCTACACATCTACCATTACGCCAGTTATGAAAAGACGGCGATAAAGAAACTTTCGCAGCGACATGGGACCCGCGAGAACGAGCGTGACGATCTGCTTCGGGGGGAAATTTTCGTTGACTTGTATCGCATAGTGCAGCAA
>JALYZK010000147.1 GCA_030945705.1 Vulcanimicrobiota bacterium
CTATCAGCGCAACGCCGTACGCGCCAAAAACGCCAATTGCCGGGGCCCCGCGCACCGCCAGTGATTGTATTGCTTCTTGGATTTGCTGCCCGTTTGTAGCCCGGCGTCTCACCAGAGCTTCCGGAAGGGCTCGTTGATCGGTGAAACCGACCGCATCGCCGTCCCACCAGACGGCTTGCAGAATCTCATCTCCCGGCAAAGTCATGCTAATGCCGCCAGCGAAGATTCAAAAGCGCTCAACAGTTCTACGGAATCGGCCTCATCAAAGATTAATGGCGGTTGAATCCGAATGACGGAAGACCAGCGGCCGCCGCGGCCGACCAAGATTCCGCGTTCGCGCATTAACTCGACAAAGTCGGCCGTCTGCGACGTCGCCGGTTCCTTCGTCGCTGAATCTTTAACGAGTTCGACCCCGATCATGAGTCCGCGACCGCGCACTTCTCCGATCAAAGGATACTGCTTTTGCATGGCGCGCAAACTCGAAAGCAGCGTCTCACCCTGACGCTTTGCGTTGGCAATTAAGTGATCTCGTTGCAGGACCTCGAGCGTGACGCCCGCGGCACGTGCCGAGAGCGGGTTGCCTCCAAAGGTGTTGATGTGCGGTCCTTTAAATGCGTCGGCGAGTTCCGGCCGCGTTATAGTGACCGAAATTGGCAAGCCGTTCGCCAAACCTTTTGCTGAAGTAATGATATCGGGAACAATTCCGTAAGTTGAGGGCATTCCGAAGATTCCGTCGCCAAGCCGGCCCCAGGCGGTTTGCACTTCATCGGCAATAAGCAGCGTGCCAAACGGAGCGAGTGTTTCCTGCAACACTTTGTAATACTCCGGCGGCGGCGTAATGATACCACCCACTCCCTCGATCGTCTCAGCGATCAACGCTGCAGGCGACCCGCTCGTTTGCGTTTCGATCACACGCTTTGCACTGCGCGCGCACGCGATCTCGCATGAAGGGTACGTCAAGTCAAGCGGGCACCTGTAACAATAGGCATTGGGAACGAACGCGACGTTAGCCGCCTGCACCCCAAAGTTGCGCCAATTTGACATGCCGGACATTGCGACGGTATAAAGTGTGCGCCCATGGTACGCGTGATCGAGTGCAAGAATTTCCTGCGAGTTGCGCGCCGTTTTGGCAACGAGCGCGGCCATCTCGTTGGCTTCCGAGCCCGAATTACCAACAAAGACTTTGCTCATAGTCCTCGGAGCTATATCTGCCAGCAGTTCCACCAGATCCAAGAGAGGCTCGTTGTCATATAGCGTGGAGGTATGCACGAGTTTACCGGCTTGATCCGCCACCGCGCGCGTCACCTCGGGATGGTTGTGTCCGAGTGTTAGCGTCGCTATTCCAGCAAAGCCATCAAGGTAGTCGCGTCCGTTGCTGTCTCGCACGCGGGTGCCGCTGCCTTCGACCAAAGTCAGCGGTTCGCGGTAATACGGTTGCTGCGCCGCGAAAAAATGTGAGCGCGTCCGTGTCTGTACTATTTTGCCTCCAAATTACAAAACTCGTTACGCGCCGGATCAACAGTGATTTCCATTGTTGTGAGCGCAACCGCTGCCATAGCAGCCGCGTAGCCCTTGTCGCCGCGTTTAGGATCTGCGCGCTCTTCCGCTTGAGCCGCCGTTTCTGTCGTGAGCACGCCGAAGCCTATCGGCGTACTGGTTGACAATTGCACGTTCATTATTCCGCGTGCGCATTCTCCCGCGATGTAGTCGAAATGCGGCGTCTCACCACGGATCACTGCACCCAGAGCCACCACGCCATCGAACTGCCTGCTACCGATCACCCGGCTGGCAGCAAGCGGCAATTCAAAGCACCCAGGGACTCGGTAGAGTGCGATGTCGAAGTCGTTCACTTCGCAGGCCAAGAGTGCCCGGCGCGCGCCGTCCTCCAGCCAATCGGCTAACCGTTCATAAAACCGCGCCGATACGATGGCGAATTTCTTGCCTCGCGCACTCCTAGAGCCTGAGGCACGATTCACTTTCACTTCGAGGGCTTAAAGTGTCCTAGCTTGGTCCGTTTGGTTTCGATGTAATGGCTGTTGAACGGAGTCGGGGCGGTGTGAATAGCCACCCGATCCACTATGCGCAAACCGTAGCCTTCCAATCCAAAGATTTTTCGCGGATTGTTGGTGATGACGCGCATCTCACGAGCCCCGAGATCATAGAGCATCTGCGAACCCAAACCATAATCCCGCTTGTCGATGGGCAAGCCCAGCGCAACGTTGGCTTCAACGGTGTCCGCACCGCAATCTTGCAATTCGTATGCGCGCAGCTTATTGGCAAGGCCAATCCCCCGCCCTTCTTGGTGCAGGTACAAGAAAACGCCGCGCCCTTCTCGAGCAATCATGGCAAGCGCTCCGTCCCGCTGCGCGGCGCAGTCGCAGCGGATGGAATGTAATGCATCGCCGGTAAGACACTCGGAATGCACGCGAACCAACAAATCTTTTCCCTCACCAATCTCGCCCATCACCATAGCGATATGCGCTATCTCGTCAAAACTACTTTGATAAGCAACGCCGTTGAAGGTCCCGAACGTCGTTGGCAGTTCAAATTCCGCAATCCGGTGAACGAGCTTTTCATTGCGCATCCGGAAGGCAATAAGGTCCTTGACGGTAATGAGTTTCAGCGCATGTTTATCCGCAAAGGCCCGCAGTGCGTCAAGGCGGGCCATCGTACCGTCGTCCGCCATAATCTCGCAGATCACGCCCGCGGGGTAGAAACCGGCAAGGCGAGCTAAATCGACTGCAGCTTCCGTTTGACCCGCACGCACTAGTACGCCGCCGTCGCGGGCTCGCAGCGGGAAAGTGTGCCCCGGGCGCAGGAAGTCCGACGGTTTCGCGTGAGGCTCGAGTAAGGCTTGAATGGTGATGGCGCGGTCGTGCGCGGAAATGCCGGTGGTTGTTCGACCACGGGCCTCAACTGAGACAGTAAAAGCAGTTTCATTGAGCGCCGTGTTGTCGCTGACCATTTGTGGAAGCTGCAGTTCGTCGAGACGCTTTCCCAATAAGGGTACGCAAATCAAGCCGCCGGCCTCCTTGCGCATGAAATTTATCGCTTGGGGTGTCACCGTTTGAGCGGCCATAACGAGGTCGCCTTCGTTTTCCCGATCCTCGTCGTCGAGGACAACGACCATTTTGCCCGCACGGATGTCGGCAATCGCTGCCTCGATGGAATCGATAGGGTTGCGGGGTGTCGGCATCGTCGAGGCCAACTCCGGTAAGGCGGCCGCTAGCCGCTGTAGCGACCGAAATGACGGCTCCCGATGTCCTGCGCGAAGGTACGATATGGCCGATTCGGTCAGTCCCGAGCGGGCCGCTAGTTCAGCCGCGGAAACGTTACCTGCGTCCATGGCGGTCTGCAGTTCCTTGGCAAAGATCCCCACCCCCCAAGCGTAAGGGGGAACTTAACAACTGTCAAGTCTAGGCATGCGCGCTCACCCACGCAATGAAGCGCCGCAGCTCTGTATTGAGCGGATCACCGGGGCGGCCGACGCGTCGTACGAGCGCCTCGTGGGAAGCGTTCTTTTCCGTAAATGATCTCACCGCTGATCCGTATCCGCGCAGCAGCGCGACGAAGTGGTCCCGATCGACGCATTGGGTTCCCGGGTCAATCGATTCACAGGTTGCCTCAAAAGGGACGGTTTTGTGCAGATAGCGGTAAACGGAGTTGGCGTCCCGCTCCTCAGCCGTTTCGCCGTAGATGTGATGGTCGATTGCGATGTCCTTGGCGGTCTCAGCGGGGTCCGGATCGCGATTTGAGTAATCCGCTGATAATTCAAAGATGCCGCGGATCACATCGGGAGAAGCGCCGAGGCGGGTCAGGTAGCGTGGATCGAAGGCCAAAATCGCGCTCAGATAGCCGCCCGCCGAATGCCCGACCAAAACGATTTTCTCCGGCGACCCTCCAAACCGCGCAATATGATGTGCCGTCCACACTACGACTCCGGCCGCGTCGGCGACCGAGGAGCGCACGCGCACCATAGGATAGAGACGGTAAGACGGAATCACAACCACGTAACCTTGTAAGGCAAGCGCGCGTCCGAGTGTCCGATACTGCGCTCTGTCGCCAGCTTGGAGTCCACCGCCGTGAAAAAACACGATAACCGGCAATGACCGCGCCACAGGCGGAGCATACACGTCCAAGTCGTGCTTTCCACCGGCCACTCTCGCCCCGTAATGAACGCCCGAAAAGACTGAGAGACCGCTCAGCAGCAACATCGTGACTGATACTATAGGAAGCATCGATCTATGCTGACTTCATAGCCTGCGGCTCATCACATTCCATCCAACCCCAAAACGGTAATATGGCCGGACGTTCTCGCAACTCCTCAACCATCGGCCTCTTCCGGTGCGAGGACAGCAGGTTCTCAGCGGTGCAGAGGGAGTCCCGGGGAGGTAGGCCCCGGCATATTCGGTGAACGTCGCTAGCTTCTCGAAACCGCACCTTCGAACGTTCCGCTAAGCCGACGCAGGGAGGACAACATGCTTTTTAGATTCGTTCGCGTCTTTATGATCCTTGGATTCTGCTTGTTTTTTGGAACGACGAATGCCAAAGCACAATCGTCGTTCCAGTTCCTAAATATTCGGATGAAGCTCGAGGTAGCGGGTGCCCAAACAAAGGGGACCAGCTCGACGCTGCGCGCGGAGATTCCTGCGGGCGGGGGCCCGCCCGCTGCGCACGTTCACTCCAGAGAAGACGAGACCTATATCATCACACGTGGACATTTCCGTTTTTGGCATGGAAACCAGGTTGTGGACGCCACGCCTGGGAGCGTCGTTTTCTTGCCCCGCAACGAGGCGCATCAGTTTGCTAACGTTGGGAGTACCGTGGGCGAACAAATTCTAATTATATCTCCCTCCGGCTTCGAACGATTCTTTTTAGACGTTAGCAAACATAGGATAGTGTTGCCTAGAGACCGCGCGGAATTCATGCGTCTTTCAACAGCGTACGGCATACGGTATGTGGCACCACTCATGAAGCGGCCCATGCAAAGATGAAACCGGTGTCGTTGTGAACCGATAACAACGACCGGCTGGATGGTCAGTTGTCAATTCACAGTTGCGCTCGTCGCCAAACGCCTCGCCCAGGCATAGATTGCGACGATAACGAGGACGAACGCGATAGGGCCGATTAGATTCGCATACGGTTGGAATGCATCGCTAACAACCGCGATGGGTGTCGCTTTCCCGCTAACGACGATCAGTCCGGCAAGAAAAACTCCGAAGAGACTTTCTCCCACAATCAGACCCGAGGCGAGCAGTACGCTCAGCCGTTTAGCCGCCTCGGCATTCGGGCTGTTTTTAACCCAACGGTTATAGGCCCATCCGATTATGGCGCCAAGCACCACGGGCGCCGTTGTGGTAGCTGGAAGATAAATGCCCAAGCCGACGGCGAGCGGCGGCAGTTTCCAACCAGGAACGGTGCGCCGTAGCGTTTCATCAATGCCAATGATCACAATGCCGATCATCACGCCGATGCCGATCAAACCCCAATCAATGTGGCCTTTAATGACACCGACTGCAAGTGCCGAGATTAATGTTGCCTGGGGCGCGGGGAGCGCTTGAGATCCTGGCCTCGCATGCACGTTGGGGGCGCCGGCAAACCCATAGGCGTGACTAAGCAGATCCAAAATCGGGGGAATCACTAGCGCCCCCATAATAACGCCCACAACGAGGGCCCATTGTTGTTTGGACGGCGTAGCGTTAACCAATTGTCCGGTTTTCAAATCTTGCAGATTGTCATTCGAAATCGTCGCGACGCAAAGCACGACGGCGGTAACCAATAACGCATACGCGACCAGTGCTTGGGCAGTGTTGGGATTTGTCGTTCTGACGATCACCAACAACGACAACGATGCTCCGATCACCGTTAATATTGCAAGCCCGGAAACCGGGCTGTTCGATGAACCAATAAGCCCGGCCATGTATCCGCAGGCCGCGGCGACAAAAAATCCCGCAATGACCACGTACAGAACGGCCCCGATAATGAGTGGCATGATTAGGGTGCTCAGCACTCCGCCGGATAAAAATGCTCCCAGCAGTATGGCAAGCGGAATAAGACAAAGCACGCTGATAAGTCCAACTTGGCGGATGGGAATATCACGCTCGGTTATCGGCAGTTCTGCTTGGTCTGCGCTTAAACGCCGCGTTACCGCAAGCGCGGAGCGAACGCCACCCCACACGGGGCGGGCTAGCATAATCAACGTCCAGATGGCAGCGATACCAATAGTTCCGGCACCGATGAATCGTACTTTGTGCGCCCAGGTAGCAGTCGCGACGTCTGCAGTTGCGCCGGGCAATGGCTGCAAAGCACTGATGATCGGTGTAGCAAAGCCCCACGAGATGATCAGTCCGCTTAGGATTGCAAGGCCGACGGCCAGCCCGATCAGTTGTCCGGCGCCGATAAGTGCCAGCGAAAGGGATATGCCAAATCCCGTTGCACCCGAACCCACGCGGAAAAACGCGGCTACTTCTCCGGCAAACACGCGCATTCCGATTACTGCCGCAAACACGGCCGATGTAACGGAGCCCAGCAGTAAAGCCACAAGCCCCGCCTTATTTTCGGCGCTACCCGCCGCGGCTCCAACGCGCAACACTTCTGCGGCGGCGACGCCCTCCGGGTATGGTAAATCGGAGTTCGTGACCAGTGCCCGGCGCAACGGCACGCTGTACATCACCCCAAGAATTCCGCCAACGGCGCAGATTCCGAAGGATTCCCAATATGGGAAACCGGTCCACCAACCGATCATTACGAGACCAGGCAATACGAAAATGATCGACGATAGCGTTCCAGCCGCTGATGCTACAGTTTGTACGATATTATTTTCGTAGATTGTCGAAGTCTTGAATGCGCGAAGAACCGCCATCGAAATAACGGCGGCTGGAATCGACGACGCGAATGTTAAGCCAACCTTTAAACCGAGGTAGACGTTGGCCGCAGTAAAGACAAGCGTAATGGCCGCGCCAAGAATGAGTCCACGAACCGTTAGTTCAACACGGTCGCGACCAATCGATCGTTCCAAACGTCAATCCCTTCAAACAAGCACTTTGCACCCTTACTTTGGCGAGCAGTTGACATCCTACTCCGCGTAGAAGCTGAGCCACAAATTTGCTGGAGAACGAACCCACAGTGAGCGCAGTTACAAGCAGTCTGGCCGACAAGACCTGCATCCCGTGTCGCGGTGGTGTGCCGCCGCTTTCGGCGGACGAAATTGCGCCGCTTGGGGACCAACTTGGAAGTGAGTGGGAAGTAGTGAACAACCATCATCTCTGCAAAAACTACAATTTCGAAAATTTTAAAGAGGCCTTGGCGTTCGTTGTAAGAGTCGGCGAAATAGCTGAACAGCAACGTCATCATCCCGATGTCTATTTAAGTTGGGGAAAAGTGGGTCTGGAAATATGGACGCACAAAATAGACGGTTTAACTGAAAGCGACTTCGTACTCGCTGCAAAGTGCGATAAAGCTCGATGATCGAACACTTTCACCCGCTCGTCGGCGAGTGGTTTGCGGCCCGATATGGTCAGCCAACGGAACCGCAAATTCAGGGCTGGCCGCTCATCCGCAGCGGCAACGATGTATTGATATGCGCACCTACCGGCTCCGGCAAAACGCTCGCGGCGTTTTCACTTTGCCTCAACGATCTGTTGGTACGCGCGGCATTAGATGAGCTTCCCGATACGACCATCGCGGTGTACGTC
>JALYZK010000158.1 GCA_030945705.1 Vulcanimicrobiota bacterium
TTATCGATCTTGATGGAACCATGAGAACATTGAGGCCGTTTCGGATCGGGCCTCACGAGTTCGCCGCCGACACCGATGATCTTGATCACGCTCACGGTCCGATGTTGCAAAAAATGCACATCGTTGATGCTGTCCCGCGGATGGATCAGTTTGCCATGACAGAAATACGGAAGCGCTCGCCTACCGGGAATCCATCGCTGCAAGCCAAGCAGTTCGGCGAACTGGCAATGGCGCACGAAGATTGCGACACGATTCCGTTTCTTTGGCGCTATGCAAAGCGGTTTGTTTTGTTCGACCACTACTTTGAGTCAATTTCGGGTCCATCGACTCCGGGTAACCTGTCGATTTTCGGCGCGCAAACCGGAATCACGCAGTGGGTGCTTCACCCTGACGAGGCAGCCGCGGCAAACGGTGATAGAGGAGCCGGAGTGCCGGTCGTCAATGATGCGGATCCTTTCTGGGGCTCCCCTTCCGATAAAACGATCCATCCACTGCCGGTCAATCCGGGCGATTTTCCAGCCTACGAAACGCAACGGAATCTCACTTACGCAACGCTTGCGCTCACCTTGCAAGGGCGCTCATTGCCGTCCGTCGTTAGAGCCGATACAGATCCGGCGCACGATCTACGCGATGTCGCGCGGGACATCTCGCATCTGGGTGCTTACGGCGTTTCACGTTCCGTGCCGTGGGGCTGGTACGAAGAAGGCTTCGACCGTGAACCGACGGATGACAATGCCGGGCCGCTCGATGCGCAAGGACGTCACGCCTCTTACGTTACGCACCACAACAGTCCGCAGTATTTTGGTTATGTCGCCAATAACGCAGCGATGCGCGCGCATTTGCATGGTCTCTCGGATTTCCTTATTTCTTTAGACAAACACACCTTGCCGCCCCAAGGCGGTGTCTATTACGTTAAAGGTGGGTATCGCAATATTTTCCGGCTGACACCTGCCGATCCCGATCCAAGCGTGCAAAAGGCGTTCTTGGGAGACGATGATCACCCGGGGTACTCGGACTCCCAGATAAGTGAAGCAATGATTGCGGAAATGGTGAATCGGATTGCCCGCAGCCCGTATTGGCAACGAAGCGCAATCATCGTCACGTGGGATGATTCCGAAGGTGACTATGATCATGTTCCACCGCCACTACGTTTCGCGATTCAAGGGGAGGCGTGGGTGAGCGATGGACCGCGCGTGCCATTGCTCCTGATTTCTCCCTATTCGAAAACGAATTCTATTCAAAGTAACTTCGGCGATCACGGGTCGGTCGTTAAATTTGTGGAAGCCGTCTTTGGATTGGAGCCGCTCGCAACCTTGCCGGATGAATCACGGTCTCGAGCTCTGGCGCTTGAACGCTTTGGGGTAGACACGCTTGGACCCACGGACTCACCCGACAATGGGGTGACGAATCTTCTTTCTGCGTTTGACGTAGGTAAGCTCTCCGGAGCAGTCTCACCGCTTGGTGCGCAGTATGCGGAGATACCAGAGAGTCTGGTACGTACCTTACCGCAACAGTCCGGATATGGCTGCAAAGACATCCGCATCGTCCCGACGGATCTTCAAACGGGCATTCAAAACCGCATTCCAGCTGACTTTAACCCTCGCCCTAGGACTAATCCAACCAACAAATAAGCGTTTCAGCGCGCAGTTAAAGATGTGGCCTATGCGCAACGGTTTTGCGGGCGTCTAAAACATCGTGCATTCGGAGCGCTCATATGGCTCAAGTGGGCGGTTGGGTTGACATCCAGGGGACAATGGACCGCAAAAAGTCCGCGGCCTTCGTTCTAATCAGCTCGTTGGGACTGTAAGCGGCGAGGGCGCGGAATTCCGCGCGCGCCTTGTTTAACTCAGAACGGCCTTGCGTGCCGCGATCGAGCTTTATATCTGCGATGCCACCGTAGGCGAGGTACATTCCGAAGGCGTAACGCTGTTCATCAACTTTATTTCCAGGTGTTTCCTCGAAAACTGCTGGGCTTAGCTCTTTTGCAGCAGCAATGCAGGTGCCTCGCAAGCCTTGCATTTGCTTCTGAGATGTATGCAGGCTGGGACCCTTGAGAGTGCGACGAACTTCGTTGAGGCAAAAGCTACCCCGCGAAGAAACGTAGCTTACGGGCGCTTGAGTGTTTTTTGCGTTCCTGATCGCTGAGGTGACTTTTGGGTGATTAAACAATGCAAAGATAACTACCATTGCAACAGCTAAAATGATAGGGCCAGTCGCCAGCGCAACGATCTGACCTTGTATCCATCGTGGCGGCGGCGGAGCGTGTGCTTGCAAAATTTCGGGATCATGAAGTAGTTCCTCGACGATCGGATGCCGCTGGTATTTCTGAGCTTCTATTAAGGCGGTCTTCGCACCGGCGACGTCCTCGTGCTGTAAGAGCGCCATCGCTTGATGGCGCAACAAAAGCGCATTTTGAGCGGGTGGCTGCTCTCCGCCCCTGGCGGCTGCCCTCAGAGCCTTTGCAGTGAGCACTAGCCCCGATGGTAGCGCCCATGGTCCAAGCAGTGCGGAGAACGCCGCACTTTGAACCGAACACACACTGCGACACTTCGTACAAAGGATGCCGGCGAAAGACCGTAGGCGCGAGAATACAAGGAATGACCAAACATAATAAAAGACGGCAATGCGTAAGTGCAAATCACTCCGATTGCACCGCTCACACCGCAACAATTGCCAAACGCGGGGCCGCCCGCGTACAGTGGCGGTATCCTTGCGGTTAAGACTGTCGTCGTACGCAACGCGCCGTTCCGAATCGGATAGTGTGTGCCAAGCATCGTTCAATACGCTCATGAACTGCTGTGCATAGGGAGCTTGGTTAACGTCGGGATGGTACGTCCGCACGGATGCGCGGTAAGCATCGTGAATTTCTTCGCGCGTCGCAGTTTGGCTCACACCGAGCGTGTCGTAATACGTGAAACCGCGTTCCACTGACGCCTTTCTACTTACAAAGACTCTTTCTGCAATTGTCGGCTGCCTACTTGCAAAATCCACCGTTTGCCGGAGGAATGCGCCCTCTTGAACCCAATTCGGTACTTCAAGGAACGCTGATGGTCACATTTGTTAAGCCCAAGGTCACTGCGAGCGCCACGACGCTGCCGGCTCGTTGGTTTACGTC
>JALYZK010000159.1 GCA_030945705.1 Vulcanimicrobiota bacterium
CAGGAACTGCAAGACCGCTACGGAGATGCGCAAATCGATCATCTTGACGGAGTTACGATTCAATATCCAGACTGGTGGATGAACGTTCGCCCCTCTAATACCGAGCCACTTTTGCGTCTGAACGTCGAGGGCGACACTGAAGTACTGATGGAGAACCACCGCGACGAGGCCTTAGCGCTCATTCGCTCGTGACTTGCCGCCGCGCCGTATCCGCGAGCCGGCTGTGAGCACCGTCAACAGCGATGCAATGGTTCGCTATGCCGTAGCGCGCGATGACGCGGCGAGTGCTTTGCGAGAATTGCAGAAACTTCTGCCAGGAGCAGCGAGCGATGAAATCGAGCGAGAACGTCGGCGTCTAGAGCGGGAAAGCTTTGTTCTTGCAATCGTGGGTGAGTTCTCGAGCGGTAAGTCCTTTCTACTGAACGCGTTGCTCGGTAAAATTCGTTACGAAGAACTGGGCAATGAACGGCGCGTAACGGGTCTGCTTGCCACCGACATCAACCCCTCTACGGCTACCATAACGGAATTACAGTACGGTAGGCCAGAGCACGCCCGTGCGATTTATTCCGATGGACGCGAGGAACGTATTCCGATCGATCACCTTTCACGTTTTATCGCCGTCGGCCATGAAGAAGGCAAACTGCACGATCAGTCCGCAGACGAACAAACGGCGCCAACACGCGTGATTGTCTGCGTCGATTCGGCCTTCTTGCAACGCGGTTTTACCGTCGCGGATACGCCAGGACTTGCATCGATAAACCCCGCGCACCGGCGCGCTACCCTTTCGTTTTTGCCAACTGCCGACGCGGTACTGTACCTGATCGACACCCAGCAGCCATTCACTGAAGGCGACGCTGCTTTTCTTGGAATTATCAGGCAGCACATCCAAAGCATTTTTATCGTACAAACAAAAATCGACTTGTGGCAAACGCAGCAAAGCGACGGATTGCGCGCCTGGGAGGCCGCCCATGCTCGAATCGTTTCGTTATCCGCAATCCATGCGCCGTCCACCTACGTGTACGCGGTGTCCGCTCGCAACTACGCGGAAGGTGTACTGCGGGGGTCGCGCCATCTTTTGGAGCAAAGCCGATTCCAAGAATTGGTTGATGACTTGGATGCTTCACTCGTCACAACAACTGGACGGGCGCGCCTGGGGCAAACATTGAGTCATGTCAACCGTATCGTTTCGGACGCATGCGCGCGAATAGAGCACGATCTTACGAAGTTCCCGCTTTCAATGGAAGCGTTGCACCGTCAGCGTAACGCAGTACTTCCCCAGCTAGAAGCAATTGCCCAAAGTGTTCGCAGCGAGCAAGAAGTGGTGCGGGGGGAGGGCCTCAACTTAGCGGAAAAGATGAGAGGCCAAGGCAGTGCGCTCTATGAGGATTTGAAAACTGCATTGGAGCGGGCGTTTGATACGGCCGATATTGCACGCTTGCAAGATCGAGCTAAACTGCATATCATCATCGACGGCACGGTCGCCGATGTAGTCGGCGATTTCGCAACTTACCTCGCCGCGGGCACCGTCGCTTCTCTGGAGAATGCCAGCAAACGGTGTCAACAGATTGTTCGCCTCGATTTTTCAATTGCTGACGCTTGTGCCCCAGCTTTCGGGGCAAGTGCTGGGGCGGGTGCGTGGAGTGCACCAGCGCACATTGCTTTGCGGGCAACAATTGTGCTTGAAGCGGTTGGCGGTATTTCCATGAGCGTCGTGAATAACATTGCGAACCGTTTCACCGCTGAGCAAACAGGGCAGTACATGAAACGGGAACTTATTGCGGATTTACGCGCCGAAGTTTTTCCGTGCCTGCGTAACGAAATTGAAGTTTTCGTCGAATCTTTGATCCACCGAATAGATCTCGTGTTTGCAAATCTCATCACTTCTTTATCCGATGCATTCGAGAAAGAGCACGAGCGTGCCATCGGTAGCATCGATCGCGCTCTGCAGCTCAAAAGTGATCCCATTGAGATCGCGAAAACAATCGATCGACTCGCTGAAACACGGGGCAAGATAGAGCATGAATTCGATCGCGTCGCGTCATCCATCGGCACGTTTCTCGAACGGAATCCAGAAGCAGCGCCTCCACAAACCGGTCTTGGAGAAGTTCGGCGGGCGCACGCCGACTTCGTGTTCGACGCGGACGCGTACGACCGCGGTCTGCGTCCAGAGAGGTGGCGTGTTTGCCTTCTGGGCGCGCTGCGCCGGGGAAAATCCAGCGTCATCAATGCCGTAGCCGGCACACGGGTATTACGCGACGAAACCGCGGGTCGGATCGCATTTCCGGTGCACGTCAGGTACGGCGCCGTCCAACGAGCGCATGCGCTCAGCGAGGGGGGCGAATGGACTGAAGTTGAAATTGAGTCTGCTCTGAATGAGGCGACGCGCAATCCCGTACTCATTGAGACACCATGGTCGCTCCCACCCGAATTAGTCCTAGTTCATGCGCCGGCTTTCGATACGAGTGACGTGCGAGCCGCAGATATATGTATGGTTGCGGCCCGCGCTGCAAGCGAGGTGGTGTGTCTCTTTTCGCGCCAACTTTCTGATCGCGAGCTAGACATGTACGCGCGAGTCGCAGACCTCAATAAACCGATGGTGTTCGTTCATACTCTGGCGGATAACGAAACCCCGCGGGAACGCCGGGAAGTTGTAGAGCTCGCTTCACGCTACCTGCGGGAACGCAACGTAGTTCCACGCCGAATCTTTACCGTATCGACTTTCGAGTATAATCAGGCCAGACGTGAAGGACGTGCGCCCGCAGGTTGGAACGAACTCGATGCACTCATCGCGACGCTGTCCGGCCACGCAGAGGAGCACATGCAGCGTCTAGCGCGCTTAAAAAGCGCATCATTGGGCACAAAGTTAAACGCGGCGGCCGAAGCAGACGCCGAGCAAGCCGAGGGACGGGGGTTAGTTCGCTGGTTGCAACGTTTTTTTCCAACGCGTTAAGCCTCAACTTGCTTGCAGGGCGTAAAGCGTTCCTGACACGGAGGCCTCACTACGTCTGAACGATTCACTTTAGGCTTCGCCAATCTGGCTCTTGGTGACGGAACGTTGTTGCAGGGTCGCATTAAGGTCCAAAACGGCAGAATTACACAAATCAGCAC
>JALYZK010000199.1 GCA_030945705.1 Vulcanimicrobiota bacterium
GCTGTGCGTCGTTGCTGAGAACTGTTCCCTGGATGGTGACGTAAGCGTTGGCAGCGTTCATGGCAAGTGAACTTCTCTTGATGCCACTGATGTCGTGGGCAACGGGTACAGGTAAGCCTAGCACCGCCTTACCGCTTAAGAGCAGTTGGCTTGCGGAATTGAGCGGCTGCAAATTGGAGACAGACGCGCCGGCGCTGGCCCCTGATCCGCCGTAAGCGGCCAGGGCTGCGAAGGCAAACAACGCAAGACATACCAAGGGTGCGCGGAATTTCGGAGTGTTCATCGTGAGCCACGTCGCTTTCTTTGAACGTATTCCGCATTATAGCGGTAAAGGAAGTCCGTTATACCTGTGGACTGAAAAGATACCGTTAAGGAGGGTGGCTTCCGCATGAGAAAACGGAGACCACGGCGGCTGCGCGCGCAACGGTTGCACCGAGTATAGCCCTTGCGGCAGCCAAAGTAAACCAGCGTATCGTTTGCTTGAGTGCATCCTAGGCGTGACGCACCGGGCAATTCCGCGCTTCGATGGATCCTTTAAGTGAAGAGAACTTTCGAGGCGCACGGACTACTAATCCGGACAGCGCCTGCACGAACGTTTCGTAAGCAAACATGGCTCCCGAAGTTGGACTCGAACCAACGACCCGCTGATTAACAGTCAGCTGCTCTACCAACTGAGCTATTCGGGAATGCGTGATTTTACTGGGTTCGCGCGCTAGTTCCGTATCTCCCGACCATTTTGGCCCTCATTTGGCCAACGCGCTGCAAAAAGGCGCCGCACCCTCGCTTCAACGCAGCCCTTAAGCACCCTTGAGCATGTTCTCCATCGCAGCAGCCGCCGCGTGCTCGCTTCCCTTGATGGCATGGGCGTACACAGATAAGGTGCTTGAGGAGTTCGCGTGTCCTAGGATCGCGGCCACGGTTGTTATGGGCACCCCCCGCCTTAGCATAAGCGAAGCCGCCTTGTGTCGGAGATCATGAACCCGAAAGCCGCTGACTCCCGCCCGTTTCAAAATCGCTCGCTACAACGTGGAAATGCAGTCCGGCACCCAAAAGCCGCCGGTGACATCGGTAAAAACAAATCCGGAGTCGTTATACGCTTCCCCGAATCGGCTCTTTAACCTCGGTTTTGCGCCGGGAACCCTTGTCAAATAAGGCTTTATTGGGTAGCGGACGGGCTTGGCCGGGACCGAAGGCGCAATGGCGACGACCGGAGCTTCGTAGGCGCAGCGTGGCCGCTGATTGAAGTGCAGTGGATAAGCCACCGTTCACCTGATTAAGATGGGAATATTGCCGTCAGCCTTCGATCGGTTAGACTGTCCGGCGGCGCATCTCGGTCCCTGGGACTGTTCCGTATCTATTAATATTGCATGTTTATGGAGATGCAGGTTCGCGCTCGCGCAGCGGCAGGACCCACAGCGCCGCCGCGCATGAGATAATCGCGCCACAGGCAATCGTTGCCGGAACGCCGATGAGTATGCCAAACCATCCGCCGATCAACGACCCAAGCGGCATTGTGCCCCACACGAATGTGCGCATTGTCGCGTTGATTCGGCCCTGCAAGCGCATTTCAACTAAAGCTTGACGGTAGCTAACTTGATTGATGTTGTAGATTGAAACGGAAATAGCCATAATCGCTCCCTGTACGAACAGCACCATGTATGGAGCAGTGATGCCGGCAAGTAAAATAGCCATCGACGCGAGACCTGAGAGAAGGAGCGACGCGGTCAACGTCGCGCGTAAGCCAAATCGGCTTCGCACCCGCACGGCAAAGAGCGCGCCGACGAACCCGATGTTCGCAAAGCCGTCGACCACGCCCAGCAAACCGGGAAGAAGGTGCAGCAGGCGGTAGGCATAGATGAAAAACACCGCCATGATCATCGCGCCGCCAAAGTTCGTCGTTGCCGTCGCGTACAAGACCCAGCGCAGATCCTTCGAAGAAAAGACAATCTGCAGGCCTTCACGCATTTCATGCCACCCCTGCCGCAGCGATAAGGGAGTCGCGGCATGGACGGGCTCGTCAGCGCGAATCATTAGGAGCGATATGACGGACACGAGATAAGACGCGGCGTCCGCAGCAATCGCAAACGCCGCACCGATCCACTGCACGAGCGCTCCGGACAGCGCAATACCGGCCATTGTTGAGCCGGAATTCGAAAACTCGAGTTTAGCGTTGGCGTCCGTGAGGCGCTCCGAGGGCACAAGCGCCGGGAGATACGATTGATATGAAATAGCGAAGAACGCGGATGCCGCTCCTGTTACGACGGCGACAACATAGAGCTGCGGCATTGCGAGAACCTTACCGAAAGCCGCAATAGGAATTGTCGCGAGTACCAGCAGCCGAACGGCGTCCGCAACAATCATGATTCGGCGGCGCGAAATGCGATCCGCAACCACGCCAACCAGCATTCCCAAAACTGGAAATGAGAGCGTCTCGAGCGCAGTGAGCACTCCGACTTGAAATGGCGTAGCACGAAGGACGAGCACGGCAAGCGTTGGGAGCGCGAACATCGTAACCGCGCTTCCAAGCAGGCTGACCGTTTGTCCGAACCAGAGCTTATTAAAATCGGACACGTGGATTCCTCGTTTCCTCTTCTACGGCCCGATGTAAAGAAAGTAGCCGTTTCTGGAAACATTGACATCCTCGAACAGCGTGAAGAGACATCGCGCTACTCTCAGCTAGTGCAGAGCCCCATTCCATACGAAACATTCTGCGAAGCCTCGGTGCTCCGAACCAAAGAGGGCATCAAGACGACCCGCCCAACGATCTCCAGTTGCATTACCGCGCAGGGAAAGCGAGAGTAGCTAATACACAAGCATACGGTAGATGTCCATCAGCCGGCAGACCAATTACATGGCGCGTGAGCCGTACGAAGCGCTCCGTCCACTGTACGGCTCCAAGCCCTAGCGCACCGCGAGGTTGTGCAGTTCGACCACCTCGATCTGCGGCTTTGCGTCGGCCGGTAAGTTCGGTCTGACGGACTCGAACCAGTCTTCCTGTTGGTCGCGTTTGTCCCAGATCTCGTGGACAACGAATCCTGCACCTTGCGGGAAAACGTAGTGTACCTGAAAGCCAGCTCGTTTTTTCATCTCGGGAACGAGCCGCGCTGCAATCTGGTCGTAGGTTCCCAAGCTGATTCCGGGGTTTGAAATTTTCACTAGGACAGCCATTATGGTACCTCCTCTTCTCGTATGTAAACCGTTCATCGTCGTGGACTTTGACATTAGCTTCTGGCAAATTGTTAAACTTGTGGTAACCGCAACCTTGCCGAAATCCCCGCGGCTACCATCATCGGGACCGTCGTCGATTAACGAAAGACGCCTCTGTGGGTCGCAATTTGCCAATCGTTGCCGCACGGGTCCTTGACCATCGCGCGCCGATCGCCATACGGCATGTCGCTCGGTTCCTCGAGCGTTACGGCACCCGCTTCCAGGGCGTGCTTGTACGTCGCATCGGTGTCATCTACGTAGAAGTGAAGAAAACAAGGCATCGCAGCGCGTGGACCGACGCCGCTTACCATGACAATCGAGTCACCAATTCTGATCAGGGACGGTGCGTCCGTCACAAAATCTCCGCTCGCACCGAACGCATGCCTCAGGAACTGCACCAAGCTAGCCGGATCGCGAACAACGAGCCGAGGCGTGACGCTATGCCAACCTTCCGGAGCCGATTTAGCCATTCGTCAAGCTTACTCGCGACATAAAGAAGGTCCGCTAAGATAATCCGCAAGCATGCCAGAACCGACCCCTATCGGGAAGCGCATCAGGCAGTGACGAACGTCAGCCTGACCGCCTCCTCGCCAACGGGATTGTAGGCGACAAAGCGCAGCGGCGGTCGGGCACCGGCGAAATACGGTTTGCCGCGGCCGAGAACAAACGGACGAAAGTAGAGATGATACTCGTCGATAAGCCCGAGGTCGGTAAGACTCGCCGCCAGATCCGGCCCGGCAACATCGATGACGCCGTCGACCTCCACCTTCAGCCGGCGCGCGAAGCCTTCAAGATCGTCGTCGATAAGCGTGGTATTGGGGCCGACCGACTTCAGCGAGCGGGATGCAACCCATTTCGGCTGCTTCCGCCACGCCGCGGCGAATTCGTGCTCGTGCGCTTCCCACTCCGGTCGATCCTCGTCCCAATAGCGCATCACCTCGTACATGCGACGACCGTACAGACTGCCCGCGATGTCTCGCACGTACTCGATCCAATAACGAAAAAGCGCAATCCCGGGCGGCGAGTGAAGCGGCGGCTCCAGCTCCCCATCTACGCCGGCGACGTAACCGTCGAGCGACTGCATCATTCCAAAGACAAACTTTCCCATTTTCCGCATCTCCGAACAGGCCTCGCTTCAAGAACAACGCTAGCCCCGGCGTTATCCAACGAAGAGTAGCAATGGCTGCAAGTTGACGCCATTATAATCAAGACACCAACTCTCGACGATCTCGCTAGGCGTTCCCAAAAACCTGCCAGCTGGCGTTTGCGGAAAGGCCGGGATGATCGCCCAAGAATGATTCGTGTGCGAGGAGCAAGGCGAGCCGTGGATCTTCTCCGTGTGGTGCCTGGCGTTCGTACGCGGGTCTCGGCCACGAAGTATATGCACGCCGTCCAAAATCGCTGGGCAGGTAGCACGTCCGAAACGAAGGGCAGCGCCAGCGGCTCATTAGCGAAGCTCGTGAAGTCCTCAGGGTTGCCTGGGATGATCATGAATCGACCGCTATCGTAGACCGTCCGAAGCTATATATGACTATGCTTAAAGCACAAGAGCGCATCGCCAAACTGTATGGACTCGACGCAAAGAAAGTGACCAGGGCGCGTATGTCAATGTCGCCAAAGATGACGACCGGAGGTGGTCTATCCGTAAAGGCGGCCGTGGCACCAGTGTCAACGGATTCGATTCTCGTTGGCGCCAACAGATTGCGCGACAATATGGTGCGCACAGTACGGCAAGCGAGGTTAGCGTTCGCGAGCTGGCGCGACTGTCGTAACGCGCGCAAGGAGATCGGGCGCGTCGAGCTGCTCGCACACGGCGGGAAATTCGGCAGTAGGCCCGCGCCACTTTAGCTCGTTGACGTCCGCAAAGAGTTCTGCATCGGTTCGAAGGGTTGCTAGCACCTTGAATAACAGCGCGCGAGGGTGCCGCTCAGCGAGCACGCGCGACGGGAATAGCTCGATCGCACCATAACGTCTGAGGAGAGCGGCCGCACTCTTAGGCCCGATGCCCGCGATGCCGGGATAGCCATCGGCGGTATCCCCAACGAGCGCAAGATAGTCGGGTATCAGCTCCGGATTTACCCCAAACTTAGCTCGGACGCCGTCAGCGTCCCGGATGACCTTGCTCCTTCGGTCGATTTGCACGATACGGTCCTCGCGCACGCATTGCGAGAGATCTTTATCTGGAGTCCAAATGCAGGTTTTCTGTACCCGAGAATCCTGCGAGGCGATTGCGGCCGCAGAAGCCAGCGCATCATCAGCCTCCAGCTCGATCATTGCCCAGACCGGAATTCCCATTGCTCGCAGCGCGTCCTCGAGCGGCTCGAACTGCGCGAGAAGCGCGGGGTCGATTCCATCTCCCCTTTTGTACCCGCTCCAAAGCTCGTTGCGAAAGGACTCGATAACGTGATCGGTGGCGACGCCTAAGTGCGTGGCACCGTCGCCGATCATTTGCAGCATGGTATTGAGCACTCCGACGACCGCCCCGAATCGTCGCTCCTTTCCATTGGTAAAGCGACGCAGTCCATAGAAATGGCGGAAGCGCTCGTAGGTTCCGTCGACCAGATGAACGATCACGACTACCTTTCTTGCGTCATCAAGTATGCGCGATTCAACCCCTGCCCCGACGCTCGATGGTTTCACGCAACGCTAAAAAAACACGCGCGTCCCCGTAACGAAATGCTAACGGATTTAGATATTGCTCCCGAACTTTAGCGAGGCTTTTAGGCGCTTAGCGACGCGATAACACGAACGAATGCTGTCTTTACAAGTAGCTCCCGGATGTTGCCGGATGTTAGGAAAAAGTATGTGTACAGATTCAAGTTCTGTTGACACATAAGGCAACCCCTGAACGACGCCTTATATTTGGCCCTCATTTGGCCAACGAACGCCCCGTTATCCCCTGACATTTGCCGATACGAGAAGACATGAAAAACCCGCAAAGGCTTATTTCACCGGCTTCTTTGATACTCGACAACACATGCCGAAACGAACACTTTCGAATTAACAGTCAGCTGCTCTACCAACTGAGCTATTCGGGAATGCTTAATTTTACTGGATCTTCTCCTCTTTGGGTCGTACCGCAGCACAGCCTGTCTTCGCGCAGATGATTTGCATTCAGCGGTGTCGCGATGCGCCGGGGCGCGCAACCTTGGTCCTAGTCGGAGCGGCCGGGGAGTAGCTTCTGACCGTTGCTGTAATAACCCGGCCCCGCAGGTCCGTTTTGGGTGTAATCCGTGCTTGGGCTGACCCAGTAGTTCTGGCCCGTACTTTCGGAATGAGCGTACTCCATCCCGAGTTCCTTGTTGTATGAAGAAGCTTCGTCGCTCTCATCGCGGGCGCGGCTTCGCGTACTTCCAGATCCGGAACGTGCCACCAAATGGACTGTGCACCGAACGGACGTCGCAACGCCGACGGCTTGCCTAAACGAACGCTTCCATTCCGACGGTGCAGTGAGTCCGCTGCGCATTGCAAGAATAAAACCGCCGGGGTCACCCGGCAGCGGGAAAAGGCGGTATAGGGTAAGCCCCCGCGCGTTGCTGCTCCGCCATGAAACGATGCTGTAACCGTACGATTGTCTTTGCGCGCCCAAACTTACACCGCTTCGGACGACCCCAGAAAGATTGGTGACCAGCGCATTGCCCGGCGTCGAGTATGCATTGTTGAATTGCCGCATCTGCGATGTCACGCCCATGATCATGTAAGAGGCGGAAGCTTTTCCGTCGCTGCGCGTCACATCCAAAGCGTCCCCTTGCTCGCGTCCACTTACGATTGCCCATCCCGCAGGCCCTAAGGCGGTGCATTGATAACCCGAGAGCAACTGCAGCGCAACGGGATGCGCCTTGCCCGTTTTCCGCGCCAGGCCAGCACTTGAGACAACCGTGAAAACCATCAGAAGCGCCAATAGCGCTGGCATGATAGGCCGGCGTTTAACGATCATGATGGACCCCCTTACACGGTACCAAGTGACCACGGAATCGATGGATTTTGCGGCATTTAACGGTTTCCCACCTGCAAAGGTCAACGGTTTCCCACGTGTTCCGACACGCGCTGCTCGCCTTCTATCTGTGCAGAGGAAGTGGGGTGCCGGTAACGATGATAACCTTATGGCTAGCCTTCGTAAAATGCTCACATCACGCTTGGCAAACGTCGTGTGCCTTATTTCAGCGGTGCTTAATGTAATGGTGATCCTCGGTTTTATCGTGGCGCTCGTGAGAATTCACAACTCTTCAATTCCAGCTTTCTTACTGGCCGCAGCTCTTAGTTGTATGTATTTGATCTTGCCGGGATGGTGTCTGGCCCGAGCACTCGGCCTGTATAGGACCCCAATAACCCGTTTTGGCAAAATCGCCCTCAGGACGCTGTGCCTCGTTTCGGCACTCGGCATCGTCCTAGCGGCGATGGCACTTCTTGGAGTCATTGGGGCCCACTTTGACGATTTCCCGGGCCCATCGCTTTTAGCTGCGTTAAGTCTAGTAGGGGTCTTTGCGTTTTTGCCATGTTGGTATTTCTTGGACCTATTGTTGAGCCTCAAGCCGGCGCGATGACCTCATAATGAAACCAGTCGCGCCGTTCGGTCCTGCCTGCTGGCAGTGTCGACTGGATTCAGCCTAAGAGTTCCGTCGACCGCGACCCGTCGGGACGCCAGGCCTGTTGGGTTGCGGTAACGGACCGCGCGATGGTGCCGGTGTCGACTTGCATACCCATGCTCGCAAGTTCTTTCACTACCACCACCGGCAGCGCTTCGCCGATATCCATCACTACCTGCGTGTAGTCTTCCAAGTGCTGTTTGGCCAGCGTTGCGACCGCGCTTTCCGCCATAGCGTTAGCCGTGGCGTGCAACATCGTGTAGCTGGCAGTGCAGAGCGCCAGTGCCGTGTAGTCGTCGCGCAGGGCCTTTGAAACTTTTGTCTTGCGCATTTTGTCGATCGCGCCGGCCACGATTCCTTCGAATTGCAGAACGGCGCTTTTTACCGGAGAGGCCTGGTGACCGCCCATCTGGTCGAGCAGCCCATCGAGAGCCGCTACGTGTGTTTCCGAGAGCTTGGTCATTCGCATGATGAGCTGCCTGGCGTCTTGGTAGTCGGTGAAGTCTTCGTCTTTGAGTTGCGTTTCGAACGGAACGTGAATGTGTCGTTCCAGCGCGAGCATGTCGCTCACGTATGTCTTAATACTGTGCTCGTTGTCAGCCATTGATACCACCTTTGTATGGACGGTATATCATGCCCGCGCAACCGCGCACCCAAACTGACGAAAAAAGCTTGACTCTTGCACGGGTTTTACGGTATAAACGCTTGGCGCCGTCTGCGCACACCGACATGGCGGGTCGGACAGGACGGTTAATCTATCATGAGGTTTTTATGGTAACCGCCGGCGACAGCATATTTGCGTCGCAAAGTTTTCGCCGTTATTTCGTTGGGCAAGCGTTTAGCTACGTTGGTGACGGCCTGCGTCTTATTGCTATTCCGCTACTCGTCTTTCATTTGACAAAGTCAGCAGTATCGCTTGGCGTCACCTACGTCCTGGAAATTTTGCCGTTCGCACTAGCAGGTCTGATCGGCGGTTCACTTGCCGACCGCGTGGACCGCAAGCGGTTAATGATAACCTGTGACTTTCTGCGTTTCTTGGTTATCACCGCATTTGCGATCTTGTATTTGATGAATGCCCTCACCTTGCCGCTGCTCTATGGCGGCATCGTTGTGCTCTCGATTTGTGCCGCATTTTTCTTGGGCGGGCAGTCATCCAGCATCCCCTACATGATCGGAAAAGAGCGCAGTACCAAAGCCGTAGCCGCGCTTATAGCTGCCGAACAAACGTCAAACTCGTTCGCACCACCGTTGGGAGCGGCTCTGCTTGGAATCCTTGGACCGGTGGCCGTTTTTGCGATCAATGCATTGACGTATTTGGGCTCGCAGATCTCCTTGGCACTTGTTCCATCGCTCGGGCCAGAGGAAAAAAATGGTTTCCCCAACTTGAAACAGATTGCGACGGACATCGTCATTGGCTTTCGGTTCATGCTCGGCGATCGCTGCATGCGCACGATCACCTTGATGAGCTTCTTCCTCAATATGTTCGGGTGGATGGGAATGGCGGTTCTCGTTCCATTTCTAAAGCGGGACTTTGCAGCTTCGGATCAACTGGTCGGGCTGTTCTATGGCATCGGGAACGTGGCGTGCGTGGTCGGCTCACTTTACGCGGGGCGCATGTCCGACCGCTGGACGTTCGGTCACGCCTTGACCGTGGCGTATGTCGTTGATGGTCTGGTGTTCTTACCGATTCCGTTCACGCATAATTATTGGATCGCCGTGCTGTGCTGGTCACTGGCCAACGGCGGCGCTCAGTTTGAAATTACACAAATCGTGGGATGGCGTTTGCGGGTCACGCCGCAGGAAATGGTTGGGCGGGTCTTCGGCGCAGTGCGGCTTCTGGCGCTCGGGGGCATCGTTCCGGGTGCGCTGCTCGGCGGTTATATTGCCGATCACTACGGTGCGCGGCTGGCCATGCTGATCTCAGCGTTCGGTTATCTCCTTATTGCGGCAAGTGCAATTGGGAGTCGGACCATCCGCAACGAAGCGCGCTGAACTTAATACCCAGCCGAGAAATCGATTTGAGGCAGCGAGGTTACAAAAGGCGGGCCCACTTCCAGCACAATTTCTTCGTGTGCCAACAGTGGAATCGCGCGAGGATCCCCCGCGTACAGCGTATAGTTTCCGGTCGATAGGCTTGCGGGCGATGTCGGCTGCGCAGTGTAGATTTGCACGCTCCCGGCATGCCCGGCGATATTGCTCGAAGACAGCGTCTGGCCCCAAATATCAAAGTACTGGCCCAGGGTAAACTGTGCCGGTGCAGGGGCCTCGATGTGGATCACACCTTCTGTCTGATGCGAGTGTAAATGGTAGAAGCACTTGCCTCCGGGGACGTACCCTGCTGGACTATCGGGATGCGGATCGGGAATGCCGATACCATCGGGGATCGCAAGCCGCTGCCCGTTCACAAACAAGCTTAGATGCGTATGAATGTGAAAGGCGATGGGCAGGTTAGCGCAAACCACCCCGTCTATTGGCTGGCCTTGCAAGCCGCCCAGGGCCGTCATTCCGTCTACTGGAGAAAAAGTATCGTCCAGACCAATGGTGCCGCCATTGATGCTCAGTGTGCCAACCGGCGTCAGTGTCCCAGGGGGTGGTGGCAACATGCCGCCTCCGCCTCCGCCGCCCGAAGTGCCTCCGCCGCCTCCGCATCCGGAGGTAAGCGCTACGACGCAGATCGCCAAGGCAAAAAGGACGGGGCAACGTCCGAGGAGAGTCTTGTTGGGCATCATTGTTCCTATCAAAATGAATGAAGAACGGTCCAAGAGGAGCCGTAAGGCTCTCACCGGCGGGTCACACGGCTAACCGTAGGTTTACGAAAATGCTGGTACTTTAAGTTCCCTGTCTTGGAGTAGACCGGCATCCTTGCGCAGCGCTGCAACGGTATCCAGGCGCTCCCAAGGCAAATCGAGTTCGGGGCGGCCGAAATGGCCATACGCCGAAATCTGGCGATAGATGGGGCGGCGCAAATCCAACCGAGCGATGATCGCCGCCGGGCGCAGATCAAAATGCTTACCGACAAGTTCGGCAATCTTCGATTCTTCGATATTCGCAGTACCAAAAGTTTCCACGAGCACGCTCATCGGATGGGCCACACCTATAGCGTAGGCAACTTGCACCTCACAACGGTCCGCCAACCCGGCCGCGACGACGTTTTTCGCAACGTGCCGCGCGGCATAAGCGGCAGAACGGTCAACCTTGGTCGGATCTTTGCCTGAAAAAGCCCCCCCACCATGACGCGCCATACCGCCGTAAGTGTCGGCAATAATTTTGCGCCCCGTCAGACCGGCGTCGCCCTTGGGCCCTCCGATGACAAACCGTCCGGTCGGATTGACAAATATCTTCGTCTGGGCATCGCGCAGCGAGGCCGGCAAAACGTGATTGATGACTTGCTCCGTCACGTCTGTGCGAATGGTATCGAGAGAAACTTCCGGATCGTGTTGGGTTGAGATGACCACGGAATCAATG
>JALYZK010000222.1 GCA_030945705.1 Vulcanimicrobiota bacterium
GCCGGGAAGAGTGATGCGCATATCGCCAAAGGCAGCAACCGGGAGCAGGAGGAGTGCGAAAACGATGGACCACGACGCACGATGCATAGAAAGCCTCCAGATATTAATGTCGTCCAATGATGGTAACTCGCGGCAAAAGCAAATGCTTCACTTTGGCAGCGAGAAACCGCCTGCATACAGGTTAAAGGCGGAGTAGTCCGCGACCAGTTCGGCTTTCATATGCGGGATGTCGATGGTTGCGTTCTGTTCCCGTACCAATTCATGCGTTCCGACTGTATTATAATGCTGCGCGAGCGAAATTGTACCGCCATCGAACCGGCTCCAGACGGCTTTCATGATGTGGCCTTTCTCCATGTTGACTGCCACATCCAGAGCTTTTACCATACCGTGCCTTTTGGGAATAAGGCGAAGCACGGGATCGACCCCGGCGGACGGCGGGGTCAGGAGCGAAATTGTATATTTTTGCACCCACGAGTTCGGATTTCCGAGGTCGTAGGCCAAGTCGCTGAAATGCTCCACGGCCTTAGGTACGCCTCGAAACACGAAATGGTAGAGGCCGGGGCGTTTATACACCGAGTTCCCTTTTAACGTCAATGAGATAAACGGAAAAATCCGCAGCTTGACATGGAGCTTTACTGCGGCTGAGTATTGTGCGGGAGTCGTGGGATCGTCGACAAGCTTTTGCATGACCGCTGCTAACGCCGGATCAACGGTTTGGGATTGCGCGCCGATATTCGAACCATAATGAAGACTTAGCGCCACGACGATACACGTTGCCAGGGCTATGCGCGCCATTTTTTTCAAGATCTTCACCCCGTTCTTTCAGAGAGCGAAAACTGTGTCCGTTTTGCGCTGGTTTCTTTGAGCAGAGCATGCGCGTGCTGCAGAGCAACACTTCGTGCATTGCCGGAGAGCATGCGTGCGACCTCCGCCGTGCGGTCCGCAGGCTTGCGTAGTTCAACGGCGTCGATAGTCGTCACTCCTTTGCGCTCGTGCTTTTGTAGAACATAGTGCCGGTCGGCCCAGGTGGCAAGCTGTGCGAGGTGCGTTACGCAAACGACCTGATTTTCCCGGGCCAATTGGCCCAGGCGGACGCCCACGGCAGCCGCCGTCGCTCCACCAATACCTGCGTCGATCTCATCGAAGATCAACGCGGCTTGCTCGCATCTACCGGCTACCATGACAAGCGCTAAGAGAACGCGGGACAGTTCGCCACCCGAGGCAACGCGTGCAAGTTGCCGCAGTTCTTGTCCTGCATTGGCCGCGAAACCAAACTCAATAGCGTGATCTCCGTCTGGTCTGATCTCCCCGCGCGCCGTAAACGACACAGAAAATTGGGCCGAAGGTAAAGCCAGTTCGGTGAGCTCGGCACAAACCCGTCGTTCCAACTGTGCCGCGGCTTTCATTCGAAGTTCGTATAAGCGAGCCGCCACAGCAGCGAGTGCCTGGGTCGTCCTTAGGATATCCCCTTCTAAGGTGCGCTGACGTTCGTCTCGCGTGGAAAACGAACTTACCGTTCGTTCGAAGTCCTGTGCATTACGGAGCACGGCATCGATTGTTCCACCATACTTTCTCTTTAGCCGATCGATCGTATCCAGACGGTCGTTGATGGCTTCCAATTCCTGAGGATCAAACTCCGTGCGATCGATTTCTCGTGAAATCCTTAAAGCAAGGTCATTGATTTCACTTTGCGCTCCGGCGAGCGCGCCCGCAATGTCCGCCAGTTGAGTATCAAGGTCGGCGATAGCATCGAGTTTACCAACTGCCGAACCAATGGCGTCATTCGCACCAAGATTTTCGCCCGCCAGGGCATGATGCGCCATGCGCAACGACGAGGAAATGCGCTCCACGTTCCCCAGGTAGCGTCGGCGTTCGTCTAATCCTATATCCTCGCCTGGCTGCAGCACAGCTTGCCCGATTTCGGCTAGAGCGAACTGTGCGAATTCGTAGTTCGCGACTGCATGCTGCCCAGTCGCAACCGATTCCTGGAGTTGCGCTTTGAGGTGATGCAGCCGGTTATACGTATGTTCGAATTCATTGCGCGCGGCAGTGATTGCATCACCGCCGAAGCGATCAAGTACCGCAACGTGATAGGAAGGCGAAAGCAATCTTTGCGCTTCATGCTGCCCCACAATATCCGCAATATGATAGGCGATCTCCCGTAGGTACCCGGCCGTTGCAGCGCGGCTGTTGATACGCAAGGTCGATTTACCGCTGGCACTTATCTCACGTGAAACTACCGCGTTCTCGTCGTCATCCAATGGAAAACCATCATCATTTAAGCGCGCGCGCAACACCGCGCTCGGTAGAACTTCAAGAGAAACCCTCGCGGCGACCGCACCAGTCCGTACGATCTCCGAATTCCCACGCTCACCCAGCACAAAGCTCAGGGCACCCAAAACCATCGTCTTACCGGAACCGGTTTCACCGGTAAACATCGTTGCGCCGCGCGCAAACGTAATCTGCGCCTCTGGAATCAGGCCGAAGTCCTCAACGCTTAAACGCGCTAGCATTCACCGCAATTTTTCTTTGATCGATACGCCCCAGCGAAGTTTCTCTTCCAGACGCGAAAAGAAGTTCAACTTCGTAGCTCGGGCGAAACGCACGTTGTTGGGATGTCTGCGCACCAGGACGCAATCTCCAGGCGCAAGGTCGCTTACCACGTCTCCATCGGTTTCTAAGTTCGCATGGACGATTTCCGAGTCGCAAGTAATCGCAATGCGCGAGTTTGTCGGAACAATGAGCGGTCTCGAAAAGAGCGTGTGTGGCAGAAGGGGCGCAATGCCGAACGCTTCGACCCCGGGGTAAATAATAGCGCCCCCGGCTGACAGGAAGTACGCCGTAGAACCGGTAGGCGTGGCAACACATATACCGTCGGAAGGAATATGTGCGGCTTCCTCATCGTCCACGCACAAACCGAATGGCACGATGCGTGAAACGCCTCCCTTGCGCACAACGACGTCATTCAAGGCGAAGTACGTGCTACCATTTACTTCCGCCTGTAACGCCACGCGTTCTTCTATGTGCATACCACGTTCGAGCAGCTGCGGCAGTTCATTGATTCGCGCGTCATCTTCATCGAACTCGGTAAGGAAACCCAGCCTACCGGTGTTGATGCCGAGCAAGGGAATGTCATGCGCGACGCCAAGGCGCGCCGCGCGCAAGAGCGTTCCGTCGCCGCCGACCGTCACAAGCAAAGTCGCGTCTTGGATTTGGCCGGAACTCTGAATGTTTAAGCCATCGAGTTGGCCCTTGGATAGCGCAATGCCAAAGCCGCAATTATGAAACCGCTGCGCAACGCGCACTGCAATGGCGCGAGCGTGCTCGCGTTGTAGATCAACGTAGAGCGCGATAGTACGCTGCTTAATCTTGAGGACGGCGTTCATAGTCAAGGATCAGCCAGGATCAAATCGATCCACGAATCATCGATTAGAGTTCCATGCCGGCACAGTAAAATTAAAAATTCACGATTTCCTGCGGGCCCTCTTAGTGGAGATGCAGCGAGTTTTTGTGCAAACAAGCCGAGCTTCGAAGCTCCGTCTCGTACCTCGCGTAAGACAGCGCGATGCGTTCTCGGATCACGAACCACACCGCCCCGACCTAGACGTTCTTTGCCGGCTTCGAACTGCGGCTTAACGAGCGCAATGATGGTGCCATTCGGTCGCAGAAACTGCCGGGCGCGTGCCAAGATCGTCAACAGCGATATAAAGGACGTATCTATGACGATGAGTTCGAAACCGGCGGGAAAGGCGTCGTCGCTAAGCGTGCGGAAATTGCAACGCTCGAGTACCGTGACACGTGGATCGTTGCGCAGTTGCCATGCGAGCTGTCCATAACCGACATCGACTGCGGTCACATGTTCTGCGCCATGTGAGAGCAAGCAATCAGTGAATCCTCCGGTAGAAGCTCCGATGTCAAGCGCCTGCACGCCGCTTGCGTCGATTTTAAAACAATCGAGTGCGTGTTCCAGTTTCTCACCGCCCCGGCTTACGTAAGGCCTCGCGCGGACCACATCCACGACAGCGTCCGGACCTACGCTCGAGCCGGGTTTTGTAACCGGATTTCCGTTGACGCGGACGCGTCCCGCAATGATCAAGCTGCGCGCCCGTGAACGGCTAACTTCGCCTTGCGCGGCAACGGCAGCGTCCAGTCTTAGCTTGCATTGCATGAGAGTTTCTACAAAATCGCTCGGAAGACGGTGCATGGTTCTCGCTGAAGTGAAGCACGTGGACAACTTCTTCCTCGAACCCGATGCAACGAGTTGGTTGCCCTATCTCTTTGGTGTGCCCATTTAATGGCGGATTGCGTCTCGAGCCCAGAGAGTCCTGGCCGCGGTCGAGTTGAACCGCGGGCGGCTTCGCGACATCGATAAGCGACGCCAAGAAATCGTCATCCAATTAACAAGGTCAAAATGGAATTTGGTCGTCGGCGGTCACCGGCACTTTGCCGTCGCCGGCGAGTGCTTCGTCAATTTGCTCCTGTGCTATTTTCAGCAACTCTTCACACCGTCGCGCAAGCGCGATACCGTTTTTGAAAAGCTCGACCGACTCATCTAAATCTACGTCACTCGAATCGAGCTTTGCGACGATTTCTTCTAACCGCTTCATTGAGGATTCGAACTCGCGGCTTCGTTTGTCAGCCATTGGAATCGCTCCCTTCGACGCGCGCGCGCAAACTTCCATTTGCCAATTGCGCGTCAATCACGTTGCCCAGCATCACCGTGTCAGCCGCTCGAACGATTCGTCCAGATTCTCTAATGATGGCGTAGCCGGCTTTCAGGATTTCCTGCGGATCTTTACCGGCGAGAGTCGAGCGCAAGAGTCGCAAACGATGCGCAACGTTCGTGGCTTTACGCTCTATGCCGTGGCGCATAGCGGGGCCAATGCGCCCAAGTTCGGTGCTGCAGTTGGCAACCCGGCTGTGAGCCCGAGCGTGGAGCTTGGTGCGCACCATGGCAAGGCGCTCTCTGCGTTTGCTAAGTTCAGGGTACGGAGCATGGGCGTTCAAGCGCCTGAAGAGGTTGGCGAGTCGGCGCCCTTCCTGCGCCAGGTTCGACGTCATTTTTCTTGTCAGTCTTTGGCGTACCATGTCCGCCATCTGCGTTTTTGCAAGCATGATACGTTCGTGTGTTCGACTCAGTTCGCGGAGATCGGATAGCAACGTGTGAATTATTTGTTGGCGGGCCGTGGCAAAGATTGCTGCGGCGGCGCTTGGCGTTCCGGCGACCTGGTCGGCAATCAGGTCGCACAACATCGTATCGGTATGGTGCCCCACTCCGGTAAGTACGGGCAGGCGGCTGCGCGCGATCGCCCGCACGACCGGCTCCGAGCTAAATACGAAAAGCTCTTCGAACGATCCGCCACCTCGGACCAGAGCGATCAAATCCACCGGCAAACGATTTGCCCTGTCCAGCGCTTCGGCAATTTCCGGACCCGCAGCGGTCCCCTGAACCGGGGTGTCGACGGCGAGCACGCTGATGTGCGGCGCCCCCTTGGCCAGCACTCGTCTGAAATCAACTTCACCCTGAGCATTCATTTTGGAAACGACTGCAATCGCAAAGGGGACCAACGGTAAATGGCGCTTGCGCTCCAGCGCAAAAAGACCCTCGCGTTCGAATTTACCCTTGAGTTCTTGCTGCTCGAGATACAGCTCGCCGATACCGGTGAGCTTGATCGAACTCACGATAAGTTGATACAAGCTCTTTTTCTTGTAAACCGCAACGTCACCCGTTGCAATAATCGCGCTTCCGTCATGCGCCTCTGGAAAAAGATTTGCCTTGTTGGCGAACGCAAAGCACTCCAGCAGCGCGCCCTCGTCTTTCAATTTAAAATACAGGGCGCCGTTCGGTTGACGTTTGTAGTTAGAAATTTCACCTTGAATGTTGATATTGCGAAAAGTCGGTTGTTTGTTGAACCAACGCTCCAAGCGTGAGGAGAATTCCGTGACGCTAAAGACATGGATAACGGTAGGGAGTTCCTGTTGCACGGCGGTATCTACGATTATTGCGGCGGGACGGTATCTAGTGCCACGGGTGAAGGGGCCGGCAAATCGGGCGGTGCAAACGCTTTGCGAGTCTCCCTGTGTGTATCGCCGGGGCTCGAGCAGGACGAAAGCGGCTCTGTTCCTTCTAGATAGTATTCAAATTTGCGATCCACCCCGCCGCCAGAGCACAATGCAACTTTATGAACTTCACCTGCAGGAAAAGCAAAATCGTGCTTGGGGACTTTTTCAAGAGCCGCTTTCATAAAGCGAGCCCAGGTACGCGCGGGAATGTTGCCGCCGTATGACTCATTCATCGGCTTGTAGTTGTCGTTTCCCAGCCAAACTGCCGCGACTAGATCGGGCGTGAATCCGACAAACCAAGCGTCGCGATAATTAGAAGTCGTTCCGGTCTTACCCGCAGCCGGGCGGCCGATCTGCGCGTTTGGATTACCGGTGCCTTCTTGAATGACGCTTTCCATCATTGAGGTCATAATGTAGGCCGTGCCCGCGCTCACAACTTCCGTTTGCTGCGGATAGAGATTGTCGAGAACCGGCGCTCCCAACGAATCCTTTACAAGTCGAAACGGTGAGGGGTTGATGTGGATACCTTGGTTCGCGAGCGTTGAATAGCCGCTCGCCATGTCCAGTGGCGTGACGACGGACGTTCCCAACGCGAGCGATAAATTCGCTTCAAGCGGCGATCGGATTCCCATGCGCTTCGCGTACTCCATGACGCGATCGACTCCCAGTTGCTGGGCGAGCTTCACCGCTACCACATTGCGCGATTGTGCTAGGGCCGTTCGTAAAGTAATAGCGCCCATATAGCGAAAATCATCGTCTTTGGGTTCCCAACGCGTTCCATCGCCCATCGGATAGGAAGCCGGCGTGTCTTCCACAATGGTTGTCGGCGGATCGCCGCTATCGATTGCCGCAGTGTACACATAGACCTTAAACGAAGAGCCGGGTTGACGGTGCGCTTGCCACGCGCGATTGAATTGATTACGCAGAGAGAAACCGCCGGCCCCGCCTACCATGGCCAAAATCTCCCCAGTGTTTGGACGGATTGCCACAAGAGCGGCTTGGTCAGCGCCGATACCTTCAGCAACCGCGTGGGTCACACCCCAGTTTACGGCCTCTTCTGCTATTTTTTGCAACCGCGTGTCGAGGGTTGTGTAAACTTGCAAGCCACCCTCGAACGTTGCTTGGGCACCGAAGTTGCGTTCCAGTTCCTGCGTTACAAACGTCGTAAAGTACGGATACAGATACCCCTGCAAGCCCCCTCGACGTTCGCCGACCAGCGCCAGGGGCAAGTGTTCTTGGTGTAATGCTAAGGCGTCTGTGGTATATCCGCTGGCAGCCATGCGGTCCAACACATGCGCCTGGCGCTCCCGAGCATGCTCGATGTTGACGTACGGCGAATAGTCTGAAGGCGCTGCGGGTAAACCCGCAAGCATCGCAGCCTGCCCTAAGCTCAGACGACCAACGCTCTTTCCGAAATAGGTATGTGCCGCGGCTTCTACGCCGTACGCTTGCGAGCCAAAGTAGATGAGATTAAGGTAGCGTTCTAAAATTTCATCTTTAGTGTAATAACGTTCGATTTCCATTGCGAGCAACGCTTCTTGAATCTTGCGAGAGATTGAGCGCTCGTTCGATAAAAACAGTGCCCGCGCGAGTTGTTGAGTAATCGTTGAGGCGCCCTGGAAACGTTCGTGCCTGTAATCCGCAAGCGCTGCCCGGACGATCCCACCGAAGTCCACCCCATGGTGTTGATAAAAATTCTTATCTTCCGTTGCAACGAATGCGTTGCGAACCATAGGCGGAATCTTTGAGATTGGGATCCACGTGCGATTCTGCCGGTAGAGATTTGCGAGCAAGACTCCGTCACGCGAATAAACGCGAGTGGCGCGCGACGGTTGATAGTCCGCCATTCGATTAATATCGGGAAGGTTCTTCGAATATGAAGCGATGACCCCGGCTACTGTGCCGGCTGCGAAAAGGAACGCGAGTAATGCGATGGCGAGCAAAACACGCAAGACCTTCCAGCTGCGAGAAGTAGTCTTACGACCCCGTAACGATTTACGCGGCATTTTTACTCGCGTTGGAAAGTACGCCGTTGACGAAGCGTCCCGAATCCTCTGTAGAGTATTTTTTTGCCAACTCTACGGCCTCGTTAATGATCACCGGACGGGGCGTCTGGGGCCGGTGATGCAGCTCAAAGATGCCCATCCGCAAGATGAGGCGATCAATCGTTGGTAAACGTTCGATCGTCCAACCTTCGAGAAGCGCGCTAATCGCCGCATCACTCTCACCAATGTGTTCGAGCGTTCCATACACCAATTCTTTGACAAACGTTCGCTCACCGAACAAATTACGATGCGTAAAAGTTTCGTTTAGGACGTCATCGGGGTCCCGATGACCGATTTCGACGCTAAATAGAGCTTGCATCGCAAGCTCACGAGCCATACGGCGACTTCCCATTTACTGAACTATGCCGCCCTTCGTTGCATGACGTCCGGAAGAAAATCGACGCTGTAACGCCCTTCTCGGAAGCGTTCGTTTTCCAATACCTCTAAACACTGCTCGATGGTGGTCTGCACCCCTTCGATGCATGTTTCACGCAAAGCGCGCTCCATACGCGCTATCGCCGCTTCACGGGTGGGCGCGGCAGCAACAATCTTGGCTAACAGCGAATCATAATACGGTGGAACAACCGTTCCGGAAAATATATGCGTATCTACGCGTATTCCAGGGCCGCCCGGGAAAACCACGTTCGTCAGCGTGCCCGCCGCCGGGGCAAAGTTATTGCGCGCGTCTTCTGCGTTAATGCGACACTCGATGGCGCATCCACTCGCTCGTAGATCACTCTGATCGTACCCCAGCGCTTCGCCTGAAGCAGTGCGAATCTGCTCTTTGACGAGGTCGATACCGTAAACCATTTCGGTTACCGGATGTTCCACTTGGATGCGCGTGTTCATTTCCATAAAGTACACGTGTTCATCGCTCACCAAAAACTCGAGGGTCCCAGCATTGCTATAGTTGACGGCTCGCGAAGCGTTGAGAGCGGTAGTTTGCAACTTCTCGCGGATGTTTTCGGGTAAATTGGGAGCCGGTGCTTCTTCAATGAGTTTTTGATGTGTCGGCTTTTGCACCGAACAGTCGCGTTCACCTAGATGGACAACGTTTCCAAAAGAATCGGCGAAAATCTGCACTTCGATGTGTCGCGGACGCAGAAGCAGTTTCTCCATATAGAGACGACCGTCTTTGAAGTTAGCGTCCGATTCCGTTTGGGCTGCCGCGAAAGCATGTTCCATTTGCTCGGGTGCGCTGACTTCACGCATTCCTTTACCGCCGCCGCCGGCCGTAGCCTTTAGTAAGATTGGATAACCGATCCGTGTGGCTGCGTCGCGGGCTTCGGCCGCAGACAGCAAGATGTCGCTACCCGGCGTCGTCGGCACGCCGGCTTCGCGCATTATTCGTTTTGCAGTAGCTTTATCGCCCATCGCTGCAATCACCGAAGCCGGCGGTCCAATAAAGGTCAGCCCATGATCGGCGCAGATATCTGCGAAGCGCGCGTTTTCGGCAAGGAATCCGTAGCCCGGGTGAACCGCGTCCGCGCCGGAGATTAATGCTGTTGAAATAATATTGGGAATGTTCAGGTAGGAACGCGCAACCGGACCCGGACCCACGCAGAATGCTTCGTTGGCGTGTCGCACGTGCAACGAATCCCGGTCGGC
>JALYZK010000023.1 GCA_030945705.1 Vulcanimicrobiota bacterium
AGCGAACTCCGGCCATCCCGGATTGCCGCTTGGCGCCGCCGCCTTTGCGTTCACGCTGTGGACGCGGCATTTGCGTTTCAACGCGAGAGATCCCCAATGGTTCAATCGGGACCGCTTCGTGCTCAGCGCCGGGCACGGATCGATGCTACTCTACGCCTTGCTATATTTGACCGGCTATGATCTGACGTTAGACGATTTAAAGTCGTTCCGTCAGCTGGGAAGCAAAACCCCCGGTCATCCGGAGTACCATCATACGGTCGGAGTCGAGGTTACGACGGGGCCTCTCGGGCAAGGCTTCGGAAACAGTGTTGGGATCGCCATTGCCGAGGCCCATTTAGCGGCCACGTACAACCGCGAGCAACGAATCGTGGATCATTATACGTATTGTTTGGCCAGCGACGGCGATCTAATGGAAGGTGTCTCGCACGAAGCCGCCTCACTTGCGGGCCACCTGCAGCTCGGCAAGTTGATCGTGTTTTACGATGACAATCACGTCACGCTGGCGGGCCCAACGGATGTCACGTTTACCGATGACCACATCAAGCGTTTTGCGGCCTACGGCTGGGACACGCAACTGGTGGATATCGATCATGGTAACGATGTGGCTGCCGTTGATGCGGCGATCTGCGCGGCAAAAGCAGTCGCCACTAAACCCTCGCTGGTGGCGGTACGCACGCACATCGGCTACGACTCCCCCAAACAAGACACATTTGGAGCGCACGGTGAACCACTCGGTGCAGACAATCTTAAGGCAACAAAAGAAAAATTGGGCTGGCCCGTAGAGCCAGATT
The DNA here is from genome assembly GCA_030945705.1 of Vulcanimicrobiota bacterium. GTDB lineage: Bacteria > Vulcanimicrobiota > Vulcanimicrobiia > Vulcanimicrobiales > Vulcanimicrobiaceae > JALYZK01. Next base: position 792 of record JALYZK010000023.1, read on the forward strand.
TTTACGTGCCCGATGACATCCTGTCTTGGTGGCGCCGGGTCGGTGCCCAGGGACAGAAACTGCAGACGCAGTGGGATCAAGATTTAGAGCGCTGGACGGCGGATAACGGCGAGCTAGCATCCCAACTTCGGCGTATGATCGCGGGCAAATTACCGCCCTCGCTGCCCTGGCCGGCGTTTAGCGCAGAAAATGGGGACGTGGCGACCCGCGAGGCGGGCGGCACGGTAATGAACGCCATCGCCAAAGAGCTCCCCGAACTCGTGGGCGGTTCGGCAGATTTGGACCCTTCAACGAAAACCTACCTAAAAGGAATGGGGGACTTCAAAGCAGGCGCATACGCGGGACGCAACATTCACTTTGGAGTACGCGAGCATGCCATGGCCGCGACGATGAATGGCATCGCCCTGCATGGCGGTCTGTTGCCTTTTGGCGCAACCTTTTTTAACTTCATCGATTATATGAAACCATCGATGCGTCTGGCCGCCATAAATGAGATCCGGCTTATCTACGTGCTGACGCACGACTCGGTCTTTCTGGGCGAAGATGGTCCGACTCATCAACCAATCGAACAACTGGCGACACTGCGCTCCACACCGAACATCACGGTGATCCGTCCCGCCGATGCGCTCGAAACGTGTGAGGCCTGGAAGCTCATGGTGCAACCGGAAACGGGACCTTGGGCGCTGATTCTGACGCGCCAAAAGGTTCCGTTTTTGGGGTCGCGCGCTGCACCGGTCCAGCGAGGCGCCTACGTGCTAGTTGATCCCGCACAGGGGGCGGAGCTGATTTTAATCGCGACGGGTTCCGAGGTTTCGCTCGCGGTCGATGCCGCGAAGATCCTCCAGGGCCAAGGCACCGCGACGCGGGTGGTTTCCATGCCGTCTTGGGAATTGTTCGAGCAGCAATCGCAAGAATATCGCGATACTGTATTACCGCCCGACACGCGCGCCCGCGTCTCCATCGAAGCGGCTTCGACGTTGGGCTGGGAACGTTGGGTCGGCGACCGCGGGATAGCTTACGGACTCGACCATTTTGGTACTTCGGCGCCTGCCGCGGCGATTGCCCAAGAATACGGCTTTACACCGGAGCATATTGCACACGTTGCGGGCGGATTATTGACCCGCCGCTAGGAGAGCCCATGGAAAATCAACTCGCACAACTACTGGACGCGGGGCAGAGTGTCTGGCTGGACAACCTGCGCCGTAACATGTTCAGCTCCGGGGACCTGCAAAAGCTTATCGATCAGGGGCTGCGTGGAATGACTTCCAATCCGACGATTTTTGAAAAAGCAATCGGCGCAGGCAACGATTACGACAAACAACTCGCTTCCCTCATCGGCAAAGAACATGACGCCGGCAAGTTGTTCTGGGCGCTGGCAATACGTGACATACAGTCTGCAACCGATCTGTTCCGCCCGCTCTACGATTCTAGCGGTCGCACGGACGGCTTCGTGAGCCTGGAAGTGTCGCCGCTCCTTGCGCACGACACCAACGGCACTGTCGACATGGCCATGGATCTGTGGAAACGGGTCGATCGCCCAAACCTCATGATCAAGATTCCGGGCACAACCGAAGGCGTCCCGGCTATTACCGAATGTATCGCTGCCGGTATAAATATCAATGTCACCCTGGTGTTTTCGGTCGAGATGTACGAAGCAACCGCCCGCGCATATATTGCGGGTCTTAAAAAGCGATTCGAAGCGGGTGAACCTATTAGCAACGTCAGTTCGGTCAATAGCGTCTTTGTGAGTCGCATCGACACCGCGGTCGATAAGTTGCTCGACGAAAAAATTGCAAAGGGCGAAAATTTGCAGAATCTTCTCGGCAAGGCCGGAATCGCCACTCTGAAGCTCACGTATCAAAAATTTGCCCAAATATTCGAAGGGTCGGACTTTGCGCAGTTGCGTGCGCAGGGCGCGAAAGTCCAGCGCCCGTTGTGGGCAAGCACCAGCACAAAGAACCCGGAATACTACGATCTTATGTACGTTGAGACGGTGGTCGGAAAGGACACCATCAACACGATGCCGCCCAATACGCTGGACGCCCTACTCGACCATGGCAAGATCACGCCGGATACCGTACTCACCGATTTGCCAGCGACTCGTTCGACGATGGACGGTCTTGCCAAAGCGGGTATTTCGCTTTTCGACGTCACTCGCAAACTGCAGATCGAAGGCGTCAGTTCCTTTTCCGATTCTTTTGCCGCGCTTCTCGGGGCGATCGTCTATAAGCAAAAACAGCTTGCAGCCGGTTCGCAGCGCGTTACCTTTGCGCTCGGCACGCATCAGCGCACGGTAGACGAAGCGCTCGCTAAGCTCTCAACCAACGATTTCCTAAAGAAAATGTGGGCTAAAGATCCGAGCCCGTGGTCCACGGATCCGTCTCACGAAAAGATTATTAAAAGCGCTTTGGGATGGCTTGATATCCCCCAGCATATGGTCGAAGAAGTACCGGGACTCAGGACATTTGCAAAAGAGGTCGCCGCTACGTTCCGGCACGTCGTCGTCCTAGGGATGGGCGGAAGCTCCCTGGCACCGGACATTATGCGCGAGTCTTTCGGCAAAACTGAAAATTTTCCGCGCTTGCACATATTGGATTCAAGCGATCCGGTTCAAATACACGAACTCGAAGAAGAACTGGATCTGGAGCGAACCCTTTTCATTGTTGCTTCGAAGAGCGGTACGACTACGGAACCCGACGCATACTTTCGCTATTTCTTCGACCGAGTTGCAAAAACAGTCGGGGCTGCTAAAGCCGCCTCGCATTTTGTTGCGATTACTGATCCCGGAACTAAACTGGCCAATGAAGCAACCCAGGTCGGTTTCCGGCGCGTGTTCGTCAACGACCCCAACATCGGAGGGCGGTATTCGGCGCTTTCATTCTTTGGAATGGTGCCAGCCGCACTCGCGGGATACGATGTCGAATTGCTGCTAGACCGAGGACTGGGTGCGATGCACGCAAACGACAAAACGGTTTCTGACACGGAGGCGCCCGGGGTTCTTTTTGGCGCTGCAATCGGATCGCTTGCGATAGCGGGGCGTGATAAATTAACGATTATTGCACATCCAGCGGTGCAGGCGTTCGGCGCTTGGGCCGAACAGCTTGTCGCCGAAAGTACCGGCAAATCTGGCACGGGCATCATTCCTATCGAAAGCGAGCCGCTTGGGGAGCCCGACGCGTATGGAGACGACCGCGTTTTCGTCTACGTTGGTGAGGGGCTTTCCGATGCAAATGAAGATGAAGAAGCGAAATTGCGGCGCCTCGAAGATGCGGGCCATCCCATAATCCGCTTAGCGATGAACGACGCCTACGATCTCGGCGAGCAGTTTTACCTGTGGGAGATTGCGACCGCGGCGGCGGGTTCGCTGTTGGGCATCGACGCCTTCGACCAACCCAACGTGCAAGAATCTAAAGACAACACGGTACGCTTACTGCAAGAATACTCACAACAGGGGTCTTTTTCGGATCCCGAGGCGGCTGTTCGCTCGGAGGGGGCGGCAGTCACGTATCTAAGCGGTACCCCGGCGATCTCGGCAAACGACCTGTTCGGCGCGCTGTCCGGCGTTTTGGGTCAAGTGAAGACGCACGACTACGTCGCCATAACCGCCTACATTGCGCGCAACCGTAAGCACCATGACCTATTGCAAGAAGTTCGCGTCCGTATCCGGGATGCGTTCAAGGTCGCAACCACCGTGGGTTTCGGGCCACGGTTTTTGCATTCGACGGGCCAACTTCATAAAGGCGGTCCCGACACCGGCGTTTTTCTGCAACTGACCGCAGACCCGCCGTACGACATGCAGATTCCGGGAACGGTGAAGTTCGGATTACTGGAACGCGCGCAGGCTCTGGGCGACTTTCAAAGCCTGGACAAGCGGCAGCGGCGCGGAGCGCGCATTCATATTATCGGCGAGAGCGATGACGCGCTGCGCTGCGTGACCGAAACTATCGACGACGCACTTACTACGAAGGCTTAGCAAGGTATAACAACTCAATGCAATTAGGAATGGTTGGCCTCGGGCGCATGGGCGCAAACATGACAACTCGTCTGATTCGGGGAGGTCACCGCGTCGTTGCTTATGACCGCAGTGCTGACGCGGTTGGGGCTTCCGTGAAGGAGGGCGCCGGCGGCGCCGTATCGATCGAGGATCTGCTCGCAAAACTCCCCAAACCCCGCGTCGTGTGGATCATGGTTCCCTCTGGACCCCCGACCGAAAGTACGATCGACGCGCTGCTGTCCAATATGGAATCAGGCGATATCATTATCGATGGAGGCAATTCAAAGTATACGGACGGCATCGCGCGAGCGCAGCGGGCTAAATCGCAGGGAGTCAGCTTTATAGACGCCGGAACAAGCGGCGGTGTGTGGGGTTTAGAAAACGGTTATTGCTTAATGGTGGGCGGTGAAGACGCTTCCGTTAATTTGTGCGAACCGATTTTTAAAACACTCGCGCCACCCGATGGCTATGCGCACGTCGGTCCGGCCGGCGCCGGACATTTTTCAAAAATGGTTCATAATGGAATCGAGTACGGAATGCTCGCCGCCTACGGCGAGGGTTTCGAAATCTTGGAAAAGTCGCCGTTCAAGTACGACCTGGGCCAACTGGCGGAACTCTGGACGCATGCCAGCGTGGTGCGCTCTTGGTTGCTGGATTTGGCGGTGCTTGCCTTCAAAGCCGATCCGGGGTTAGAAAATATTCGTGGCTACGTGGACGACACCGGAGAAGGGCGATGGACCGTCCAGGCCGCTATTGATGAAAGCGTCCCGGCTCCGTGCATCACCCTGGCGCTGCTGTCACGCTTCACCTCCCGCCAAGAAGAATCGTTCAGTGCCAAAGTCGTCGCCGCACTGAGGGGTCAGTTTGGCGGTCATGCAGTAAAGCCGGAGCCCGCCGTGCATGGCTGACACGGCGGTGGCGCCTGGCGTCGTACCTCGCGACGGGGCGATCCTCAGCAACCCGCTGCGCGAGGGGCTCGAGAGCAATCGCATAGCCGACCCCTGCAATATCGTTTTCTTTGGGGCGAGCGGCGACCTATTCAAACGTATGCTGCTACCGGCAATGTATAATCTTCGTCTGGAAGATGTGCTTCCGACGAGCTTCGGTATTATCGGCTTCTCGCGCACCGAGTACACTAGCGAGCAGTTCCGCGATTATTGCAAACAGAACGTCGATCAGTTTTCACGTTCTGGGCCTGCAAAGGAACCGATGTGGAGCGATTTTGCAAGCAAACTCGCGTACATCGCGGGAGACTTTTCAAATGGTGCCGATTTCGCCGAGTTGAAAGCGCTCTTGGAAGCTAACGACGCCAAGCTGGGCACGCAAGGAAACCGACTATTCTACCTCTCAACGCCACCAAGCATCTTTCCGCTAATCATAGAGCAACTTTCGCGAGCCGCTCTGGGTCCTACGAATGAGCCGGACGCCTGGACACGCATCATTGTCGAGAAACCGTTCGGGGCAGATTTGCAGAGCGCTCAGGCGCTGCAAGCGGAGGTCGAAAAAGTCTTCGCTGAAAAACACGTCTATCGCATCGATCATTATCTTGGAAAAGAACCGGTTCAAGACATTTTGGCGCTGCGCTTCGCCAACATGATTTTTGAACCGCTGTGGAACCGGCAATACGTCGACTGCGTGCAGATTACCGCCGCCGAAACATTGGGCATCGAGCAACGAGGTGCCTATTATGATAATGCCGGAACGCTGCGCGACATGATTCAAAATCATGTCATGAATTTACTCGCACTGGTTGCGATGGAACCTCCCGTAAACTCGGGCGCAGACTCAATCCGGAACGAAAAATTTAAGGTATTGTCTGCGGTGCGCCCCGTCACGAAGGACGAGGTTTTTGCCATGAGCGCGCGCGGCCAGTATGCCATGGGAATCGAGGACGGCGTTGCTGTTCGCGGTTATCGTGAAGAGTCGGATGTACGAACCGATTCCAATACTGAAACGTACGCAGCCGTAAAGCTGTTCATTGACAATTGGCGCTGGGCGGATGTTCCCTTTTATCTGCGCAGCGGCAAACGCTTGGCACGAAAAAACTCCGAAATAGCAGTGCGTTTCAGCCCGATTCCTCAGCGGCTTTTCGGCGAGTTGAGTGATACGATCGAGCCCAATGTGCTCGTCATGAAGATCCAGCCGGAAGAAGGCATCTCGCTTACATGGGACGCCAAAGTTCCCGGTCCAAAAAATCACATCCGGGCCGTAAGCATGGATTTCAATTACGGTACAGGCTTTGGTATCGTTTCTGCGCCTGCCTACGAGCGTTTGATCAGCGACGCCTTGAGGGGCGATGCAACGCTGTTCACCCGTTGGGATGCCGTGCAGCGCGCGTGGGAAATCGTCATGCCGGTTTTAGATACCTGGCAGAATACCAAAGATGTCACCTTCCCCAACTATCCCGCCGGAAGCCAAGGGCCACCGTCTGCCGACGAGCTGTGCAAAAACTGGAGGAAAATTTGAGCATCAACGTCGGGGGGATCCAAGACCAACTGCAACGCTCACGCCGCCAGACTACCGGCGTCACTACCATGAACTTCATCGTGTACGTCGATAATGCGGCGCACCTGGATTGGGTGACTGAACGCACGATTACCATTGCCGACAAACATGCGTGCCGAGCACTCATTCTTGATGCAACGACGGCCTCGAGCGAAGCGACCTTGTCCACTTCCGCCCCAGGAGCAACGCAGGCGGTCGGCCACGCCGAACGCATTCACTTGCACGTCGCGGATATGTCACCCGATCAGCTGAGCGCCATAGCACACTCGCTCTGCCGCCTTGGTGTGCCGTCCATTTTATGGTGGACAAGTGATGACATTACCCGCAACGAGCGCTTCCGCGCTCTTAGCCAAATAGTCGACAGTTTAATCGTTGATTCATCCGGACTATCGGCAAACGACGATGCAATTAAAGAATTTATTCGTTATTTTACTTCTGAGAAGCGCCGCAAGGTCCGCGACCTTGCCTACATGCGGCTGTTTCCATGGCAAGACATCATCGCACAGTTCTTCGATTTTAAGGAAGTCATCGAAGATCTCTTTAGTATCCGCGAGGTAGAGATTGTCTCGGGCTCAGATGCTGAAGCGCTGTATCTGATTGGGTGGCTGGCGGGTCGTCTAGAATGGAGCGCTTGCAAACCCAATGAGTTGTGCAGGAACAACGGTGAGACAATCCGTTTTACGCAGCGGCGCGCCGGTGATTTACGTCGCATACTCAAGGTTACGCTCACAAGTTCCGAGTCCAAATTTATTGCCGAGGTACAAACGTCGTGCGAGAATACCGTTTGCCTATGGGTCGAGGGCGAGAAGGCGCGGGAGAGTCGCTGCGCCCCCCTGCAAAAAATAGATAACGTTTCACTCCTGGAACAAGCGATTCTCATGCCGCACACGGACGCCATTTTTAGCGCATCGCTCGAGATGGCCCAGCGCCTACTGGAACTCTAGGGAGACTTCTGGATCGGCGCAACACGGGCGAACTAGTCCTGCTGGAAACGCCCGATGACGTGACTCGTAGCCTGGCTGACACTTTCGTGATGGACGCGCAGCACGCTGTCGAGCAGCGCGGCGCTTTTTACGTCGCGCTTGCAGGAGGTTCGACTCCGCGACCGGCTTATAAACTGCTCGCCGAAGAACCGCGTATCGAGGAGATTGCGTGGAAAGACGTCCATGTGTACTTCAGCGACGAACGTTGCGTCCCGCCGCAAGACGATGAATCCAACTACAAAATGGCCTGCGAGGCTCTTTTGAGCGCCGTAAACATTCCTTCGGCCAACATTAACCGTATGAAAGGCGAAGAGGATCCGCAAAACGCTGCCCGTGAATATACGCAAGTCTTGCGAGGCGACCTCGGCGAATCTTCATGCCTTGATCTGATCATACTTGGAATGGGCTCGGAAGGCCACACTGCGTCGCTCTTTCCCGGATACGCTGCAAACGGGGATCGTCTCGTCGACGCACCCTTCGTTGAAAAATTTGGTTCATATCGCCTAACAATGACTCCACGCCTGATTAATGCCGCGCGTCATGTGGTTATAGTAACAACCGGCAACGAAAAGGCTCACGCGTTAGCGGCTGCGCGAACGGGAACCTACGATCCAAACATCTACCCCATCCAATTGATAGAGCCGCTTGAAGGAAGGTTGACCTGGCTAGTCGATCGGGCTGCCGCGGCGCAGATGTAAGAGATAAAAATGGAACGGGGCGCCTTAAAGCACCCCGAACTCATTCATCTGCGCAACCTTTCTAGGAGTTGCGCACGTCTTTTTTGGTCTTATCGTAGTCCGCTTGCAAATCGTGCTTGCCTTCGTTTGCAACTGATTTGGCCTTGTCACCGAACGACATATTATCCCCGTCGATCCGGCGGCGCTCCTGCTCAGCATCAGCTGTGCTCCGGTGCATCCCTTCCTTGACCGTATCTTTGGTGTTGTCGACGACCTTGTTGAACTCGTCTTTTATTCCCATGTAATCCTCCTGGGCGACCCAATTGAGTATACCCGTGCAAAAGGGAAGTTACACCTTATCAACTGGTCTCAGGGCCTGATCGGAGCCTTCGTCGCCCACTGTTCCAGCGCTCGCTGGTACCTCGCTGCGGCTTGAACTTTAAGCAAGAACTTGGTCTTAGGCGACAGTACGACTTTGTAGTTTTTGATCCTCATTTGTAAGAACTCCCCGTGCCGACGCGACTTGCATCAACTCCATTGTCAGTTAAGATTGCGCCACTAGCGCGCTGCAGTTCTACGACTGCCTTGTTTAGATCGGTTTGTGCCTGCAGTTCCCGTCCCCGATTGCTCGCTAGGTCGACCTGCCGCTGCAAAACCAAGAACGTCGTTGAAGAACCCGCCCGGAAGCGCCGCTGCTCGCTGCTCAGTACCCGCTCCGATGCGTTCCGCGCCGCGCCGGCGGCGATCAGCCTGTAGCGAGCGGAGCGGTAGGCCTGCAAGGCGTTGCGAGCTTCGGCTGTGATGCGCGCAATCACGCCGGCTTGCTGGACTTCCAGCGAACGTTCTTGCTCCTGCGCGATTGCGTAGTTCGCTTTCGCCGTTCTATTATGTAACGGTAAACCAACGTTCAACGTTGCCGTATAGTTCGGGAATTTATTGCTTGCCAGGTTCCGCAGTGATTGCTCAAACCCACCCTGAAGGTAACCAGGCACCGGCGGGTTTCCACCGCCCACAATGAATGGAATGCGCAACGAAGGTGGCAAGGTGCGGTTTGCGTTCGCGACCAGCGCATTGATGATTGCAATTTGTTGTGCTTGTCCGGCCAAGAATGGGTTGCCGGACGGGTCCGTCGGCTGGCCTGCGAATCCATTGGAAGTATAGCCCACTTGTAAATCGATTTGCGGTCTGAGCAGTTCGCGGGCGTAAGCCAAATTTACATCGGCGCTGCGCCGCAACTCGCGAATCTGCGCCAGCTCGGGACGGCGCGCGATGGCCTGAGTTACCAGAACGCTCAACGTCGGCTCCGGCGGCAAGGTTCGCACCGGAGAACTGGGCACAAGGTTCGCACTCCAGATTGGGTCGGCGGGATTATCGAGAACCAGGGTCTTGAGCTGATTCTGAAGTCGCGCAACATTTTGCAATGCGGAGAAAACGTTGTCCTGAAAGACGTTAACTTGCGTGTTGGATTGTACGATATCAACGGGGGCACTCACGCCCTGCCTCACAAGCCGCTCGTTGCTCCGTTGTTGAGCCGCTGCTTGACGCAGCGCTTCTTCCTGAATCGCAACATTGCGCCACGCCGCAACCAAATCCCAATACGCATCGGAAACCGCAGCTACAGTGTTCGACGCTCCGAGCAAGACTTGCTGTGATGATCCCTCGGCGTTAATGCGGGCCAGCTGGAGCGCTCGGCGAGTATCATCGCCCGCAATGCGCCGTACCAGCGGTTGCGTAAAGTTGAACGCTAACGCCGCCGGAAATGAAGGGTTAAACGCATTAAACGTGCTGTTATTTTCAATACGGCTTGCGATGGCGGCTACACGGTATTGCTGACCGTTCTGCGTAGTCCCCGTAAGGCCGACGTTTAGTCCGCTTGCGTTTTGCACAATGGGGCCAAAATTCGGACCGGCTTGAAAGGTGCTTTGCGGTGCTGAAACGCCATATGAAAAACTTGGCGAGATCACAAACCGCATGTCGTACGCCCCCTGCGCGGCAACGATCGCAAATCCGGCGATGCGTCGGTTAGCCTGCGCCACCGCCAAATCGGTATTGCGCGAAAGCGCCATGGCGATGGCATTGCCTAGAGTGATGTCAACGAAGGGGCTCTGCGCGATGCCGATTAGCTCGCCGGAAGGCACCGGAACGTTCGAAGCTCTGTAGCCGGCCGCGACGGCGGGTACCGGCGGCAAGACCGCTGGCTGAGGCGGCGGCGGCAGCCCTCGGGTGCTCGCGGGAGGGCTAGGTTGCGCCGACGGGGCGTTGATTGGAGTCTGATTCTGCGCTAAGACGCTCACTGGGAACAACCCGGCGAGCATGAGCGCAGCAGCAAGAGTACGGTGCAACAATGTCTCCTAGAGTTCTACTTTACTTTTACCGAGGTTTCCACTGACATTCCCGGACGCAGCGGCAGATTCGGATCCGCGCTATCAATAGAAATTTTTACGGGAATGCGTTGGGTCACTTTAATGAAGTTTCCAGAAGCATTTTGGGGAGGCACGATCGAGTAGGTATTTTGAGATGCCGGGTTGATCGACAGGACACGACCGTGAAAAACCACACCTTTGTAGGCGTCTACCTTTAAATCCACCGGCTGACCGGGACGCATCTTTCCAACTTGCGTTTCTTTATAGAACGCCGTAATAAAGATGTCTCGCGACGGAATAATGGTAATGAGCGTGGTGCCCGGCGCAACGGTTTGACCGATTTCAATATTCTTCTGTCCAATGTAGCCGTCAGTTGGCGAGGTGATCCGCGTTTCCGCCAATTGGTTTTTCGCAAGTTGTAACTGCGCCGTAAGGTTTCCAACGCTCGCCAAAGCGGCATTAGCTTGTGCCTGGATAGCCGCAATGCGCTCGGGAGCGGAACTCTCTTGCAAGCGGCCCGCGGCTGTGGTGAGACTGCCTTGCGCAACCCCGATCCCTTGGGCGCTGCTGTTTGCGCTCGCCTGTTGGGCAGTAACTTTCTGCTCGGCCGAAACCAGGCTACCTCGTGCGACCGCTACTTGATCTTGACCGGCATTTACTTGCGAGCGCGCCTGCTCTGCGGCAGCACGCGCAGCATCAAGCTGAGCCCGCGGTAGATCACCGCTGGCAACAAGGGACCTTGTACGGCGCAGATCCGCCTGCGCGCGAACCAAATTCTCTCGCGCGCCCGGGAGCGCCGCTTGAGCCACGCGCAGCTGAGCTGCCGCCACGTCGACACCGGCTTGTTCCACGGGAATTTGTTGCGCCGCAGCGTACGCCTGTTGCCGCGCGCTTGCAACGTTGGCACGCGCTGATTGAATTCCTCCGACACCTTGTTCGCTTTGCGCGCGCTGAGTCTGTCCCGTCAGTGCAACGTTCGCTTGTGCGGCTGCAGCAGTGGCTCGCTGCGCATCAACCGCGGCCTGTGCTTCGCTCACGCGTGCATGAGCATCAGTATCCTCAAGTTGAATCAACAATTGGCCGCGGCGAACATGCTGGTTTGTTGCCACAAGTATATTTGCAACACGCTCCGACACTTTACTGGTAACCGATACCTGCGAGGTGTCGATCCGTGCATCGTCGGTAGACTGATGAGCGCTAGCGTACGAAAAATAGCGCAATCCCCACAATAACAGCGCAACCGCAAGCACTGCGACGATAAGAAAAATCAACGGACGAGCGTCACGCGCTAAACCGCGGGGGGAGCGCGGCGGATCATCTTCCCGGGCCGTACCGACGCCGTTCGGGCGTCCATCGCCCTGAACGATAACTTTGTCGCGCTGGGACGAATCCATTAACTGCTCCTTATACCGTTCAAAAAAGCGTCGACGCAATACCGTGCGACTTCTTGATCGGTTTTTTGGGTCTTCCATATTTTTCGCGTCATTACACGCGCAAACATCATTCCCATGAAAAGGCGTCCATGCATCTCGGGATCGCCCCGCAGCTCACGGCTTCGAACATGTTCCCCAAAATAGGCAATGATCGCTTTGTGAATCGTCCGTGGCGCCCGCCACGTAACCTCCTGCGCACTGGGATCCATGTCTTCTTCGGCGAGTGAAATTTTGATAATATCCGCATTTCGCCCTATGCCTTCTAATACGCGCAACGCTAGCGTATACAGGTCTTTTTCCAAGTTACCCGAGAGCGTCGACATGAACTCTTTGAAGCGAGAAGCGTCACAATAATAAGAGCGCATCGCGTCGAGCAAGGCGTGTTTGTTTCCAAAATGGCGGAACAAGGTTGCCTCATTGACGCCGGCGCGGTCGGCGATTTCGCGCGTCGTAGCCCCGCGGCTGCCTTTGACGGCAAAAACTTCCCGGGTCGCTGCGAGTATGCGCCTTCGGGTATCCTCAGGGGGCTTTGAGCTTAAGGGAATTGTGATCACAGGCGACCTTTAATGCAAGTACTTACACGCATCCTATCTTAAACGCACCCAGAGTGCAAGACGTTCGTGCCGGAGCCGGGAGAACTACTCCTGGGAACGCCGAAAGCAGCTTTATGCAGAGCACGCTCATCCGGGAAGCTGCCCATGCGGCACGGCTCCTTGCTCCCTCTATCGTGATCCGACGGCTGGACGGCACCGACAACGTGGATGTCCGGCTGGACGATCGCCGCGGGCTGTACCCCGCGAGCATGATTAAGACGCCGCTGGCCGCCGCAGCGCTGTCTTTAGTCGAGCGGGGTACCCTGCGGCTGGATCAGCGTATTACCGTCGCAAGATCCAACATGACAACTAACGATAAGCCCTCCCCGTTTGTGGCCGGATACGAGGGAACGCTTTCACAATACATCGAGCTCATGATCACGCGCTCTGACAACGTTGCCACAAATCAGCTATTCGACGTTATCGGACGTGAGCGCGCGACGCAGATCGTACACGGACTCGGTCTGAACCTCACCGCATTTCGACGCAAACTTTCAGGAAGCGACCCGCTGATTGTTGACCTGCAAGCGACGGGGCGCAATACGCATCCGGCCGTTGATGCAGCACTCCTTTTTGAAATGATCGCAACCGATGCGATTCCTTTTGCATCCCGACTCCGAGAAATACTCGGACGCCAGGAATGGAATGAAAAACTTTCCCCCGCCTTAAGGGGCGGCGATCACTTTGCACATAAGACTGGGGACACAGACGAAGTTTCGCATGACGGTGGGCTGCTGGATACGGAGGAAGGCCCGTCATACATCGTTGTCGTGTATACGGGCCTTCCGTCCTCCGCCGATAACGACCGGCGCTTTGGCGCGTTCATGCGGGCGGTACGCCCGCTGCTTTAACGTCAGTCTAGTACGTGCTGCTATGTCTCTTATGACGATGATGCTTTCCGCTCGAGCTCGTATCGTTCGGATTCCCGCCATTCATGTCAGTGCCATTGGTGCTTGCGCCGTTGACGTCGGTATTATCGGCGGATCCGTTATCATAGCTATTCATTGAGCCGCTTTTGCCGCCACGCATCCCCCGATGTCGCGCCCCCGCGAGATGGTAGCCTGCGCTCGCAGCGGCGCTCGGGCACATGAATTCTCCATTTCTCGTGCGACCGTAATAGGGGTCACCCTGCGCATGGTATGTTTTGGTGCGCATGTTCACCCATACCGGGCGCGTTGCGCCACAATGCAAATTTCCCGGAATGCGCGCTGCTTGCGAAAGCGGCAGGGCGTTAGCCTCCCGCTGACCTTCGGTCCGCGCTTGATTACCCATCGTGGTCGTCGTCGTACCTTTGTTGCCGCCGCAGGCCCCAAGAGCCAGAGAAACTGCAATGGCAAGGGCTGGTAGAACGCGCGTCGGATTTAGATGTTTCAAAAATAAAGCCTCCCGTAAAGATTTATTGCGGTTGTACCCCCTTAAGACCCCGGTAAATCAAGCTTCGCAGCAATTTCGATCAATGCGCCTGATGCACGTTCCCCAAGATGCGATTCTTGCGAATGCACATAGAGCTCACGTCCCCCCACAAACGTATTCTGCACCCACGACCGATCCGCACGATAAACCAAGGCATTAACCGCCCCCGACCATGCATCAATTCTACTTGCATCGATGACACAGTAATCCGCCGGCGATCCAACAGTCAAATCGCCTGCTGAGGTACGCAGCGCCGCGGCACCTTGCCAAGTACCCATCGCAAAGCCGTCTGCCGCCCTCGTAACGCTTGCGTCACACGCTTGTAGTTTTTGCAAAAGAGAAGCGGCTCGCATTTCCTCCAAAATCGAAGGGTTAACGTTTGCGTCGGTACCCAGGCCAACGGCAACGCCGCGCCGGCGATATCCGGTAACATCGCAAATACCGTCTCCCAAATACTGGTTCGTCATTGGATTGTGGATGATGCTAGCTCCCGCTTGAGCGATCGCGTCTTTCTCTTCTTCGGAGACGTAAATGGCATGCACGGCGATCAACCGGTCGTTCAGCACATCTAAGGCGGCAAGCGCGTGAATCGGGGTCGCACCGAGCTCCGCCAGCGTGCGCTGCACTTCGTACCTAGCTTCGGCTACGTGAATGTGCATTGGCAAATCGCGAGCACGCGAGAGACGGGACGCTTCTTGGATCATCGCCGGCGAGCAAGCGTGTAAGGAGTGGGGCGCCGGACAGACCATGATCTCCGGAAACTCTTCTATGAGGGCTTCCGTTCGATCGCGGGCCACGTCGGTTGTCTCGCGAAAGGCCTCCGGCAAGTACTCCGCGTCCATCCACGTACGGGCAAAAATGAGCCGGATTCCGACATCTTTACAAGCGCGGATAGCGGCCCGCGCCAAAGCATTGCCCCGCCCATTAAGGTAAAAAAACTCGGCGACGGTGGTGATTCCAGCGGCGAGCATTTCGGAGAATGCCGCTACAAACACCCAATAAACATCATCGGCATCCAATTGGGGAATGACCCGATACAAAGCCTCGCGACGCCAACGCTCGAAAGTCAGGTCGTCAGCCCATCCGCGCAACAGAATCTGATACGCGTGGCTATGTCCGTTGATGAATCCTGGCACAACCAGGCTTGAAGTACCGAAAGAGCGCCCTCTATTGGCAGGATGCTCGCGCTTGATTCGCGGGCAATCGCCTGCGGCGCTTATTCTCCCGTTCTCTACTACGAACGCGTAATTCGCATGTTCGACGCCACCCACTAAGGCGCGCGCGCACGAGACGAGTTCGATCATGCTACCAGTTCACCGTCGCGAACAACGGTTCGCGCGAGATTACCTCCAAAGCTCCAACCAAATTCGTGCGGTGAATCCATTTGTAAGGCCACAAAATCGGCAGGGCCGCCCTGCACTAAGGTGCCGGAATCGATATGCAGGGACTGCGCCGCCGCCCGAGTCACCGCGTACAGCGATTCTGCGGCGCTCAATCCAAACAACGAACGTCCAAAGTACGCTACCGTTTGCAAATTGAAACACGGCGATGTCCCCGGATTGAAGTCGCTCGCAAGCGCTACCGTACCGCCGCTCTCCAGCAGAGCGCGCACCGGTGCACGCTCCTGTAGCCCAAGATACGCTATGGTCGCCGGACAAGCAACAACCACGGCACCACAACGGACGATTTCGCCAATGTCTTGCGTGCGAATGCAGTTCGCATGGTCTATTGCATCAACCTGGAGTTGCACTGCCATCGCAGCCGCGCAACCGAATTGCATCTCATCACAGTGTACGCGCAAGCGAAGCCCTGCTCTAGAAGCCGCCACCAAGTATCGCCGAGTTTGCTCCGGCGTAAAAAAACCCGGCTCGCAAAAAGCGTCGGCGTATATTGCGCCGTGTGCGCGCGCGACCGGGATAAGATGAGCTATTAGGTAGTCGACAAACGCATCCTGATTCCGGTACTCCGGCGGTAGTCCATGTGCGCCAAGAAAAGTGGCAATCAGCCGCGGCAGATTGGGCCTATCCTTGTGCGCTTCGATAAGGTCGAGAAGCGCAACCTCACCTTCTTTATGCAGAGCGTATCCCGTTTTAACTTCCGCCGTCGTTGTTCCGTGCAGCAACATGAGATGCAGTCGCGCCTCAACCGCTTTCCAAAAGCTCTGGGGGTCATTTAGCGCGCGTCGCGTTTCTTTAATGGTGTGCAACATTCCCAGGGGTGGTCGCTCCGACCGGGAGCGCGCGGAAAAATCAGCCTCGCGGTTGCCGGAATACAGCGGATGCGTGTGTGCATCAACAAACCCCGGAACGATAACGCAATCGCTACGGTTCAATAATTGAACCTCGAACTTTGTCCGGGATTCGGTTAGGTGATCTTCGACCGCTCGGGCCGGACCCAGCGCGATGATCTTCCCGCCAACAACGAGCAGCGCACCGTCGTTAATTGCACCGAGTTGTTCGAAAGAAATCGCTTGCTGTGCCGCTTGGGTCACGCACGGAACGATGGTTCCGGCGCGAATCAATAGCGCTTGCCGCGCGTTTACAGCCGCCAGTCGATCCGCTTTTCGTCGGCGGTTTCGACTGCGATCTCGTAGCCCGCGTCGGCATGCCGAACGACCCCCATTCCGCAATCCGTTGCAAGCACGGTACGCAGACGCTCGTGCGCATCATCGCTTCCGTCTGCGACCACAACCATTCCGGCGTGCAAACTATAACCGATTCCGACGCCACCGCCGTGATGCAATGATACCCAATGTGCGCCCGCAGCGGTATTTAAGAGCGCATTGAGAATTGGCCAGTCGGCAATCGCGTCGCTTCCATCTCGCATCGCCTCTGTTTCGCGATACGGCGAAGCAACGCTGCCGGTATCCAAATGATCGCGTCCAATTACGAT
>JALYZK010000027.1 GCA_030945705.1 Vulcanimicrobiota bacterium
TGTTTTGCACACTGATGCCGTGCAAGTACCCGCACATCTACCGATTGATGTGCGCGAGCTCGGTGTTGACCTACTATCAATCTCGGCGCACAAATTTTACGGGCCCAAAGGCGTTGGCGCTCTCTACGTCAGGCAAGGCACGCCGCTGCTCCCGCTTATCGTTGGAGGTTCTCAGGAGTTTGCCAAGCGAGCCGGAACTGAAAATGTTGCTGGGATCGTCGGGATGGCCCGTGCCTTAGAATTTGCGGTTGGCGAATTGCCGCAGGTGCCCTCGAGCATCGCCGTGTTGCGAGATCGCTTAGAAAACGGCATCCGGGAGCGCATTGCCGGCGTGCGCGTGAACGGACGAGGAAACCCGCGACTTGCAAATAGTTGCAACGTGTCTTTTGCGGGCGTCGATGGCGAGGGGTTGCTCATCGGTATGGATCTCGAGGGGATTGCAGTTTCGACCGGCAGTGCATGCGCTTCAGGTTCGCTCCAACCCAGCCATGTCGTGGCGGCACTCGGCACGACCGAGCAATGGACTCGCGGAGTCGTTCGGTTCTCCTTAGGTCGTGCGAACACCCAAGCAGAGATCGATCGCACGCTTGAAGTACTGGCTCCGGTTGTCGACCGTCTACGGGGTGCTGGTAGCACAATGGGGTAAGAACATGATGTTTTCGGGGAATGAATAACCCTAACGTCCGGAAAGGCTGACGGAGGATTACTTTTGACTACGGGCTTTAACTGGTCTATCGTTCTGGATGTCGGCGTCGGCCTCGGGGCCCTCCTGGCTGGCATCGGTGTTTTTCTTGCAATGCGGGCGCTTGCTGCGACGCTTGGTCGGGTTAACGTGACGCTGGACGGGGTGGATCGTCAAATCACCGGACTCGGCAAGCCGGTGGTCGACACACTCACCCACGTTGGGGGGATCGCCGACACAGCGGATACCACCATCGCGCGACTCTCACGAGTCGTGGGTTCGGTAGAAAAAGCCGCCGGAAGCGTCGCGGAGACCGCTAAACTTGCGCAAAACGCCATCGCGCCAAGCCTCACAAATGTGGGCGCCGTGTTAACGGGTATCAGCGCGGGACTGCGACGGCTCGTGCGTGGCGGCGGCAACAACTAAGACAGCCAATCTCTAAGGGAGACCTTGTATGAAACGGGACAATGATGCCGGCCCTCAGGGCGGCGGGGGCTTTGTGGCGGGCTTTTTAATGGGAGCGCTGACTGGCGCTGCACTGGCTATGATGATCGCACCGCAAACTGGCGAAGAGACACGCGATGTCGTTTTTGGCAAAGCGCGCGAGGTGGGAAACGCAGCAAAAGATGCGAGCGGCGATCTTCGCGAAAAAGTTTCCAGCATAGCATCGGATTTACAAACGAGTGCTTCTGATGTTTACTCGCGCGGAAAGCAAGTCGTCGATACGGCCCGTTCCGGCGTGGGGGCGGCCATTGATGAAGGCAAAACGGCAGCCAATTCCGCCAGAACCGATTTGTCCCAAGAAACGGGTCGGGCAAATGCAAGCGAGATTTAGGAGACTACGTGGATATTAAAGTCAACGTTAGGGAAGCGCCGGGCGATTGTTATGTTGTTGATCTCAATGGCGAGATCGACGTCTACACATCTCCAAAAGTAAAAGACGCTATCACCGAGTTGATCGACCAAGGGCACTACAATTTGGTCATCAACCTTGAAAAGGTGCGCTACATCGACTCAACAGGGTTAGGGGTGCTGATTGGCGGACTGAAACGTGTTCGGGAACATGGCGGGTCAGTCAACTTGGTTTGCACGAACCCTCAGATTAAGAAAATATTCGACATTACGGGATTGGTCAAGATCTTTGGAATCTTCGATGACGAAGACGCTGCCATGAAGGCCTTGGTTTGAACGCTCCTGTTCCGAACGACAATGATTTCGGAACTGTCCAACTGCGCATCCCTAGTAAGGCTGAGTGGGTTGCCGTCGCAAGGTTAGCGGTGGCCGCAGTGGCCAACCGACTACGATTTTCCATTGAGGAAATCGAAGACGTCAAACTGGCGGTCGCGGAAGCGTGTACGAATTGCATTCAACACGCGGTCGGCAGCGATCAAATCGAAATAACTTGCGAGGCCGAGGCCGAACGTTTAACGGTGCGCGTGCGAGACTACGGACGCGGCACGAGACCCGACACCATTCATTCTCGTCGTATCGCTGAACCGCGCGTGGGGGGGCTGGGCGTGTTTCTGATCCGGTCGCTTATGGACACCGTTGAGTACGATGTTCATCCGGATTCTGGCACAAACTTGGTCATGACAAAAAAAGTCTACGCGTAACGTGCACCCGACACAACCGATTGAAGACGAGCGCTGGGACCGTCAAAAAACACGGGATACTTTTGCGAAGTTTGCTGCCGCGCGCAAAGCGAAATCTCACGATAACGCCGCGCCTCCCAATTCCGAGAACTATGACCGCCTACGAAACGAACTAGTCGTTGCTCATCTCAATCTAGTGCGCTATTTGGCCGTTAAATTCGCCAACCGTGGGGAGGCACTCGACGACCTGATTCAGGTGGGTACGGTCGGTCTCCTAAAGGCTATCGACCGCTTTGATTTAGAGCGCGGCGTTGAGTTCACGACCTACGCGACACCCACGATTGTGGGCGAGATCAAACGGTATTTCAGGGACAAAGGTTGGGCGGTCAAAGTGCCGCGACGGCTTCAAGAGCTGAATTTGAGTGTAAACCGTGCAATTGAAAAGCTGGCAGTGAAACTTAGCCGCAGCCCCACTGTTTCAGAACTGGCAACGCACTTAGGCGCGACGGAAGACGACATTTTAGAAGCGCAAGAATTGGGTCAAGCCTACAACCTTCTTTCGCTCGACACCGAACTCAGTGGCGAAGGGGATAAAAAAACTCAGACTCTCGCGGATTATGTCGGAACCACCGACGCGGGTCTAACCCTTCTCGAAGACAAAGCTAACTTAGAGCGTGCCTTCGAGGTGTTGAGCGGACGTGAACGCGTGATCCTATATTTGCGTTTCTATGAGAGCGTCAGTCAAACCGAGATCGCGAAACGCTTAAACGTTTCTCAGATGCACGTTTCGAGGTTACAGCAAAAGGCGCTTGAAAAACTGAAAGCTGTTTTGCAAGAGTAGTCGTTTCAATTATGAAATCGCACGAATTACGCTTTGCGTTCATTGAGTTTTTCACGGCCCGCGGACACAAACTTCTCCCGCCCGCGAGTCTTATTCCGCACGAAATGTCCACGACGCTCTTCACCATCGCGGGCATGGAACAATTCGTGCCCGTTTTTCTCGGTGAGATACCCCCGCCTGCCCCTCGCGCAGTAACAGTTCAGCCTTGCCTGCGCGTGGCGGGTGCCAAAAGCGACATCGAAAACGTCGGACGGACCGGACGGCACGGGACCTTCCTTGAGATGTTGGGGAACTTCAGTTTTGGAGATTATTACAAGCGCGAGGCGATTGCGTACGCTTGGGACTTTGTCGTTCAGACACTTAAGTTTGAACCGCACAGGCTGGCAGTTACGGTGCACACTTCCGATGATGAAGCGGCGCTTATCTGGAGGGATGAGATCGGTCTGCCGGAGGAGCGCATTACGCGCTTCGATCAGGACAATTTTTGGACCATGGGAGCGACCGGCCCTTGTGGACCTTGCACCGAAATTTTTTATGACACCGGAGAAACATATGCCAGCGATGTCTTGGATGTCGGGCCGAATTTGGGCAACCGGTTTGTCGAATTTTGGAACATCGTTTTTCAACAATACAATCGCGATGCCGCTGGAAAATTAACAGAACTGCCCCGTAAATCGATTGACACCGGTGCTGGATTCGAACGGATACTGGCCCTGGTGAACGATAAAGCCTCGATGTATGAGACCGACTTGTTCACGAGTCTCATCGCTGCGCAGCCAACGGTTTCCACAAGTAGCCTATTAGCCGAAGAACAGCTTGTGCGTCGCAACATCATTGCCGACCATGGGCGAGCCGTTACCTTTTTAATCAACGACGGCGTGTACCCGTCGAACACGGATCGAGGGTACGTCCTGCGTTTTTTGATCCGGCGGGCGGTGCGTAACGGGCGATTGTTGGGCTATCCGAGCGGCTTTTTCAGCGCCCTCGTTCCAGCCGTGGTCGATTCTCTTGGGTCGGGTTATCCCGAATTGCAAAAGAACATAACTCGCATCCAAGACGCATTGTGCAAAGAGGAACAAACTTTCGAGCGCACGTTGCAGAGGGGCAGCGACATGCTCGCGCAGCTCATCGATAAAGCGAATGATTCCACCCGACTCATCTCGGGGCACGACGCATTTACCCTGCACGATACATTTGGTTTCCCCATAGAGCTGACGCGCGAAATCGCAGCCGAACGCGGCGCGCACGTGCAGACCGAGGAGTTCGATGCGGCAATGGACGAGCAGCGCGCCCGGGCGCGGGCCGATTCCATAGCGAAGCGTTTAGTCTCGACGGTTACCGATGTGCCCGCGATTGCCAGCGATTTCATGGGTTACGAAGGGCTTGAGGCGCAAGGCGAGATCTTAGCGTTGATGCGTATGGGAGCGCCGGTCCCCGAGTTGAATGCAGCAGAAGAAGGCCAAGTGGTGCTGGATAAGACCTCTTTTTACGCCGAGCGAGGCGGCCAAATCGGCGATCGTGGCACGATCAAAGTCGGCTCAAATACCTTCGAGGTTTTTGACACCCAGTTTATCGGCGAAGCTATCGCGCATCATGGCATCATGCGTAATGGCGCCTTGCATGCCGGCGAGGTGGCCTTTACTTCGGTGGCTGCCAAGTGGCGGGAAGAAATTCGGCGACACCACACGTCCGCACACCTTCTACAACGCGCGCTCAAAGACGTTCTTGGCGACGAAGTTTTGCAGGCTGGTTCCTGGGTCGGCACCGACCGAATGCGCTTCGACTTCCGTTCGCCCGGCGGAGCCTTGACCGCGGACCAGCGACGTGAGGTTTCGCACCGGGTCAATCAAATGATTCGGGAGGACACGCCGCTGCAGACGGAAGTACTGCCG
>JALYZK010000058.1 GCA_030945705.1 Vulcanimicrobiota bacterium
GCCTTTACCGCGACATGCACGTTGATCCCGGCCGGAAACTGTTCATCCGCATGCAATTTTTCCGCGACCGCAGCGAGGTCTAGAGCATCCAGATCGGTCTCAAAGATCACAACATGCGGGTTGCCAAGAGAAACGTACACGCCTTCCGCATACGGGAGAGAGATAGGCTCAAACTTCGGCGCCCCCATGTTGACCCGAACGTTAAAAGGATCGCGCGACTCGATCCACGTGTGAATCGAACCAGATGCTGTTTCGAGCACAAGACTGTCACCCGCGCCGGCTTCACTGAGGTAACGCGCCACGCAGCGTGCACCATTGCCGCACATTTCGGCTTGGGATCCGTCGGCATTATAGACCATCATTTGCGCGTCGCCATGCACCGACGCTCCAATGACCAGCAAACCGTCGGCTCCGACGCCGGCACGCCGGTCGCACACGGTCCGTGCGAAGCGTGGCAAGTCGATAGTGTGTCTCCTACGAAGGTCGATAACGACGAAGTCATTGTGCGCGCCGTGCATCTTCGTCACTGGCACGGCAGACATCAAGCGTTCTGCGCTTCTCGCTGCGCTTCACTTACCAGTGAACCGCTCACCGGTCCGTTTGGTGAAATGGTCGAAACTGCGTGTTTATAGATTAAGTGAACCTTGCGTTCGTATTCAAGAAGGATAGTATACGGATCGAACCCCTTGATCAAACCTCGTAGTTGAAATCCATTGACCAGGTAGATTGTTACCGGAACGGCCTGACGCTGTATTTCAGCAAGATAAGTATCTTGCAGTTGAGGTAGGCGCGAACCCGTCGCGCTGGTAGCCGACATGCTGCGGGCTTCAAACCCACTGGAGCCTTTCCCTTGCCAGCGCGCTGACGGCTTCTAATGCGTTTTGTGCGCAGCACCAATGAATGTCCCGTTCGGAACGAAACCAGGTTTGCTGCCGTTTCGCATAGCGCCGCGTGGCGCGAAAAAGCATCTTGCGCAGTTCGCCTTCCGTACACAAACCGCGCAGGTACCCAAGTGCTTGAGGGTACCCCACGGCGCTTGCGGCAACGGCGTTGATTCCGATGCGCTCGGCTTCATCAAGTAATCCAGACCGTAGCATGGTGTCAACACGTTCGCTGATGCGTTTTTCAAGAACATCGGTAGGAAGGCACAGACATGCTTTCACAAAAGGAATTCCGCGTCCGCGCAAACTCGCGAGCGGTTCATCCCGAGTCTGGTTTTCGGCCAGCACGACTTCAAGGGAGCGCACAATGCGATATGTGTCTCCGCTTGAAATAACGGAGGCCCGCTGCGGATCGATGCTCGAGAGCCAAGCATGCAAGACCTCAGGAGGGTGAAGCGCGACT
Source organism: Vulcanimicrobiota bacterium (assembly GCA_030945705.1). Taxonomy (GTDB): domain Bacteria; phylum Vulcanimicrobiota; class Vulcanimicrobiia; order Vulcanimicrobiales; family Vulcanimicrobiaceae; genus JALYZK01. The sequence goes on from JALYZK010000058.1 coordinate 1,345, forward strand.
TCGCGCTGCAGGCGACGCCGCAGATTTCTATCGTACTGAGGCGCCAAACTGACCTCGCCGCACAAAGCTCGAATATAGAAACCAGTGCCACCCACAACGATTGCCCGCTTCGCGCGTCGCCCTAGGTCTTCAATGGCAGTCAGAGCGTCAAGAGTGAATTGCGCCGCAGAATAGCGTTCTCGCGGGTCTAAGAATGCCACCAAATGATGAGGTACTTCCGCTCGCTGCGCTTTAGATGGAGCGGCAGTACCAATGGACATATCGCGATAGATTTGACGTGAATCAGCACCGATGATTTCCGCTTCGAAGCGACGTGCAAGTTGCACTGCCAGGGTGCTTTTTCCGGTAGCGGTTGCCCCGGTGACGATCAGTATTCCCGAATTTTCCGACACCCTTTAGATCCGTTTAAACAAGCGCGCAATCGCCTCCCAATCCAGCCGCGCGATCGTGGGGCGGCCATGCGGACAGTGCATCGGATTCTCACATTGCGCCAAGCGCTCAACCAGTGTTAGCATCTCGCCGTATTCGAGTTTTTCTCCGGCTCGTACGACCGAATGGCATGCTAGCGACGCCCACACGCGTTCGCGGGCATCCCGTCCGCGCGGCTGTTCCGAAAAATCGTCCAGAAAACCGCCAACGTCAAAAGAGCGCGAAGCATATCCGGCCGGCGTTGCCAGGATGCGAAATGAGTTCTCTCCGAATTGCTCTATGTCCAGTCCCCCTTCGCGCAGGACCTCCAGGACCCGCCCAAGCGTTGCGCTCTGCATCCGATCTAATTCAAAGGTATGCGGCAGAAGCATTACCTCACTGGCTATATGCCCGTGCGAGGCTTGCACGATTTTTTCGTAAGCGATTCGCTCGTGAGCGGCATGCTGGTCCACGAGAATCACTGCATCGCCATCCGCTGCAATAATGTATGTGGCATGCACTTGCGCGAGAACGCGTACGGGGGACACGCTCACATTGGGTTGTAGTTCGGTTTGCACGCTTGAGAAAAGCGAGGTTACGTCTGCTAGAGTGCTATCGCCTATACCCGGTGCTAATGAAACAGCCTCCTTGAAACGTTCCGTTGCATTCGCGTGCAGCGTTTTCGCCATCGAGCGTTTGACCGCATCGAAGACTTGATGCCCAAATCGAAGCCGCACATCACTCTTGGTTGGGTGAACGTTCGAATCCACGTGTTCGGCGGGCAATGATAAAAACAACACGCCGTACGGATGCCGTCCGAGCATGGAAAAAGTCGTGTACGCGGCGGTCCAGGCCCCAATGAGTAAGCCGCTACGTAGCAGTCGCCCGTTGATGAATAACAATTGCATCCGCCTGTCAGGGCGATCAATTCCCGGTTTGCTAATAAATCCGGCTAGTTCTCCACGCAAACCGGAACTCGCATCCGTATTAAGCGCGACGAGGTGTTCGGCCGCGCCTTTTCCGAATACCGCGCTTAAACGGTCTGGTACGCTACGGCCGGACGGCATCACCCAAGCACTCTTACCATCGTGTGCGAGCGAAAATGTAATGTTCGGATAGGCTAAAGAAAACGTGGCGAGCCAGCTTGAGATACGGCTGAATTCACTCCCGGATGAACGCATATACTCACGGCGCACGGGAAGGTTGCCAAACAAGCCGCGCACTTCAACGGCGGTGCCGGGCGGAGCTGGAAAAGGCTCGACATTCATCACCTCTTCAGCATGCGCTTCAAGCACTGCGCCGATTTCCGCAGGCTGAGCGCGAGAACAGAGCCGCAGTCGCGAAACGGCAGCGATGCTGGCTAAACCTTCACCACGAAACCCAAGGGTCGCAACCGAGCTCAAGTCGGTCGCCGCGGTGAGTTTGCTGGTCGCATGCCTGCGAACCGCGAGAGCTAGTTCATGGCGGGGAATGCCGCACCCGTTATCGACGACTTCGATTAATTCCAAGCCACCCTCTTCGAGAGCGACGCTGATCCGATCCGCGCCGGAGTCGATCGCATTTTCGACCAGTTCCTTGACAACGGACAGCGGTCTCTCAATGACCTCACCGGCTGCAATTTGGCCGATGGTGACTTGATCGAGAACCCTAATCAAAGATCGAGAAACATTTGCCGTTGCGGCGGTTGGGGTATGCTCAATTTTGATTTTAGCGGAACCTGCGCATCGAGCGTTGGACGCCCTTCCAGAACATCGGCGATTTCTTGCGCGCGCGCAACGACGCTAGCAGGCAATCCGGCCATCCGCGCGACTTCGATTCCAAAAGAGCGAGATGAACTGCCTGGCAAGATCCTGTGCGAAAATACCGGCGCACCAGATTTCGCCGTACTTCCCACGGCGGTGATGTGAAAGTTAGCAACGCGATCCCAACGCTGTTCAAGCGCGATGAGTTCGTGAAAGTGCGTGGCGAACAACACCATCGGGGCGTCTGCTTCCAAGCCGATTAAAAACTCGCACACCGCCTGCGCGATTGCAAGGCCGTCGATCGTTCCCGTCCCGCGTCCCACTTCATCAATCAAGAGCAAGCTACGCCCGCTGCAGTGACGTAAAATTGCCGCCGTTTCGGACATCTCCAAAAAAAAGGTAGATTGCCCGGAAGCTAAATCATCACCCGCTCCAATGCGCGTAAAGATACGGTCTACGATCCCCAACGTTGCCGACTTCGCCGGCACGAACGATCCCATCTGCGCCATGATTACAAGCAAAGCTGCTTGTCGCAAATAGGTTGACTTCCCACCCATATTTGGACCGGTCAAGAGCACAAAGCGTTGCTTGTCGGACGCAAGGTTCAAGTCGTTGGGAACGAACCTATTGCGCAGCAGTTCTTCCATAACGGGGTGACGGCCGTCGCGTATGCACAGACCGCTCCCCTCACAAAACGTCGGGCGTACGTAAGCCCTTTCTGCAGCGCACTGGGCCAAGGAGCACAGTACGTCTAGCTCTGAGAGAGTTTGCGCGGTTGCGCGAAGATTTTCGATCTGCCCGTATATTCGCTCCACCAGTCCATCGAACAGCGATTCTTCTAGCCGCAATTGGCGCGACTGGGCGCTTGAGATCGCGATCTCCAATTCTTTGAGCTCCGCCGTTACAAAGCGTTCACCGTTGGCCAGCGTTTGTTTGCGTACGTAGCGATCCGGAACGTTTGCGAGATTGTTGTTAGTAACCTCAATGGAATACCCAAAAGCACCGGCATACTTCACTTTTAGAGACTTGATGCCGGTGCGGACGCGCTCGAGCTGTTCCAATTCGCTCAGTTTACCCCGAGCATCCGTGCGCAAAGCGACGCATTCGGCTAAATCGCCATGCGAATCGGGACGCATGACGCCTCCCTCAGTTATTGTAGCCGCTGGATCGTCGACTAAAGAATTTTTCAAGTCCGCAGTGACGTCGCTAAAGTCAGCAATCCGCTGAGCGTAGTTACCCAAATTCGGTGGAATGTGTTCGCGCAACGGTTGCAGCAGCTCAAGAGTCCGGCGCAACGAGCTCAAATCGCGCGGGCTGGCACGTTTGAAGCGAACCTTTTGTGCGATCCTTTCCAGGTCGAAGCAGCCGCGCAGAATTTCTTGGAGCGCTACGCGCCGCGGAGCAACCCCCAGTAGCGCAGCAATGCAATCGCCGCGATCCTTAATTGCCGCTCGATCAAGCAACGGTGCCAGCACCCAGCGCGCCAGCATGCGTGAGCCCATGGACGTCGCACAACGATCGAGGGTTGCACTTAACGTCGCTTTTGGATTTGCCCCGAGTGTTTTCGTCAACTCTAAATTTTTGCGTGTTTGAGCATCGAGGGCCAAAAAGGATCGATCGCGATAATAGTGAGGGACGTTAAGCGCGTCGCCCGCGGTGATCCCTGTTTTGTGAACGAAAGTGAGGAGAGCATCAAGAGCACGATGTATGGCCAGCGACTCATCCAAAGAAAACCCACTGAGCGGAGCTCGTTCGCGGGGATCCACTGCGGAAAGCGTTGGCGATGTCAACCGCGCCCCGAGTGCTTCGATTGCGCCTCGCATGGTGGCTCGTAAATCGGGCGCTACGTCCGCAACCACCTCAGTTGGTCCAATCCGACCGAGTTCGGCTAATAGGTCTTCATACGACGATTCTCCAGCAAACGCGGTGGCTGCGCAGTGTCCGGTGGATACGTCCGCGTACGCGAGTGCGATAGTGTCAGCTACAGTTGTAACAGCGGCAAGATAATTGTTTTGTTTGCCGTCGAGCAAGTGTTCTTCGATAAGAGTCCCGGGAGTCACAACGCGCACGACATCTCGTTTCACGAGCTTATTTTGCGTCGGTGCTTCGAGTTGTTCGGCAAGCGCAACGATCCAGCGCCCGGCGACCAAACGACTGAGATAGCCCCCAAGGGCATGGTGCGGTACGCCCGCCATTGCAACGCGTTTTCCAGCGCCGGCTTCCTTTGACGTAAGGGCAATTGAGAGAACTCTTGCAACTATTTCGGCATCGTCGCCGTACGCTTCGTAAAAATCTCCCACCCGGGAAAGCAGAATGGCTTCGGGATGGCGCGACTTCATCCCGAAGTACTGCTCGAGCATTGGCGAGTAGCCGCTCACCGTTTAGAGCGTCAGAAGATTCAGCGTTGGCGCCCGCACGCTAATTCCCGCATCGGCATACGTTTTGGCACGTGAAACTATGGTACCCGCGATGCCCCACGTGTACGCCGCTTCCACCCGAACGTCGATCCAGGGCGAGGCTGCAAAGGTCAAAAGATCCGTATCGGTCGGTAGCGGTGCAACGACAGTCACATTATCGATGCTTTTGGCGGCAATTTTGGTGGAGTCCTTACGCGAGCCCCCCTGCACGAGTGCTCGTACCACCGAGCTCACCTTTTTCTGATGATATGCACGGCACGCGCCGTTTTGCACCAGAGCTAGGCGGCGCAGACGTTCCGACGACACCGACGAATCAACTTGGTCCCAATGGGAGGCCGGTGTTCCACGCCGAGGCGAGTAAATGAACATGTATGCCTGAGCGAACATCTCACTCGCGCACAGTGCTAATGTTTTCCCGAAATCTTCTTCGGTTTCGCCGGGAAAACCAACGATGATGTCGGTGGTAAGTGCCCAGCCTGGTAAATGCTCGCGAAAAGTGGCTATCTTATCCAAGTACGAATCAATCGTATACTTACGGTTCATTCGCCGCAAAACTGGATTTGATGCGGATTGCACGGGGAGGTGCAAACGCGGGTTTAGCTGAGGAATTCGACCCATCTCTAAAACGAGCTTTTCGGTAAAATCCTTTGGATGCGAGGTAAGGAAACCAAGACGTTCGAGCCCAGGACTCTGCGCCACCGCAGTTAGCAGTTGGCCAAAATCCGCGCCGGTAGCCGGATCTCTGTACGCATTCACCGTCTGCCCAACCAGGGTTATCTCTCGTGCACCTTCTGCGACACGATCGCTCACCTCGCTAAGAATGGCACTCATCGGACGGTGATCGAAGCGCCCCCGCACGTGCGGCACGATGCAGAACGTGCAGTAATAGGAACAACCGCGCTGCACCGTCACGTATGCGCGTAAGTGAGAAAAGGCATCGGTGACGCAATCCGCCTGACCGCCGATCGGCACGAGCAGAGAGCGTTCCTCGCTACCTTCATCCTCGGTGAATCCGGGTCGCCACGCGGTAAGAGCGTCGGCCAGTCGAACGAGCTCGCTGGTGCCGAAAACCGCATCCACGTGTGGTGCAATTTGCTGCATCCGCTCGCGATCTTGTTCTGCCAGACACCCCGTTACCACCAGCTTCATTGACGGATCAGCTTCTTTGAGAATTTTGAAATGCTGCATCCGCCCATACGCCCGACGCTCCGCGCCCTCACGAACGGTGCACGTGTTCAACAGCACGACGCTGGCTTGCTGAGGTACGCTAGCTATCCCATAACCGGCCGACGTTGCGCGATTCGCAATGAACTGTGAATCGGCTTCATTCATTTGACATCCGAATGTCTCGATGTAGATGCTGGGCATTACTTGCCCTTGCTTGAATGGCCGGTAAGTTGCAAGAGTAGGTCGAGCGGCAGATAAAGCTTACCGTGGACAAAGACGGGCGGCGCATCGAAGGCCAGCGTTTCCTTATCCATTTTCAATTCATTTCGGCCGACGTGCCCCACGACAGAGTGGCCACCGTATGCAATTATCACCTTGCCGTGCTCGACGCGAAAAGCGGAATCCGGCAAATACTGCTCCGCTGGAGCGACAACCAGAAATTTCGTGCGAACGGCCCCTGCGCTTGCAAGGGAAACTGGAATAACGACATCGGTCGTGGTGTCCGGATACACCTTGACGTCGCGGAAGATTTTTAGCTTACCCACATGCACGACGACTTTATGCGTTCCGCTTGAAGTGTAGTATATCGGCCCCGAGAGGCTTTGAAGACCGTCGAGCGATACATGCCCTCCTGGCGGCAAACCGTGAAAAGCTATCCGGCCCGGACTTCCGTGTGCGTGCATGTCGCGCTGCATCACCACGCTATTCGCGGTTACCGTACGGCCCTCAATTTGCTGCAAGACTTCAGCGACATTCCAACCCGCCTTCGTCAACGTCATCGCATGCTTGCCGCTCGGGAGGCCGTCGAGCAAGACGGGAGTTCGTCCAACGTAGGTACCATCCACCCAAACGTCCGCACCGCTCGGCAACGTTGTAAGATACACAGCCCCGAAGTCCGCGGTTCCTTGGGCTGCACAAGGTTGCAGGGACGACGTAAACGCAAACATACAAGAAAAAAATAGCGCGACAAGTTTACTCATGCGATTGCGTTGCGGTTCGCCAACAGGCCCACCTTTCCGCTTGCCGAACCGCTCGATGTGTATGGAAGAGTCCGCTCCTACGAGCGAACGAGCTGCTCCCCTTCGCCCCGCCACCGTGGCTATCGTCGGGCGTCCCAATGTCGGAAAGAGTGCGCTGTTTAATCGCTTAATCGGGCAGCGGCTTGCTATCGTTGACGATGCGCCCGGCGTTACGCGCGACCGACTATACGCGCTGGCGGAATGGCGCGGGCGCATGTTCAGCGTTGTTGACACGGGCGGCATCGATACGGATGCGGCGGCACAGGATCACATTTCGCAAGCAACACGGCGGCAAGCTGAAATGGCGGCCCGTGACGCAGACATCATCGTGTTCGTCGTCGACGCCGTCTGCGGATTGAACCCTCTTGATGACGATGTCGTGCAGATTCTGCGCAGAACGCGCCGACCAATGGTCTTGGTTGCAAACAAGACCGAGTCCTCAAGGATTGCTGCGAATCTCCCCGGCGAATTCTCACGATTGGGATTCGGAGAGCCAATTTCCGTTTCCGCCATTCACGGGGAAGGCACGGGCGATCTGCTGGATGCAATCGTCGAGCGCTTGCCGCCGGAAACGCTCGACGAACTTCCGAATAATGAAATGGCCCTTGCTCTTATCGGCCAGCCAAACGTCGGAAAAAGCTCCCTTCTGAACGCACTCTTAGGTGAAGAACGTTCGATTGTTTCCCAGACGCCTGGCACCACGCGGGACGCCATAGACACCCTCTTCACGTTTCACGAACATCGCATCCGGCTCATTGACACCGCTGGAGTGCGAAAAAAAGCGCACTCTCACGGCGCCATCGAATACTATTCGGCGCTTCGGTCGCTCTCCGCTATCGCGCGATGTGACATCGCCATTCTGCTCATCGACGCAATGCAAGGTGTTCTTGCGCAAGATCGCCGCTTGGCTGGAATAGTGCTTGAAGAGCGCAAAGGTTTGATTGTTGTCGCTAACAAATGGGATCTTGCGCGCGCTCAGGGCGAGTTTAGTCAAGCCGAACTGATTTCCCTAATACACGATCAACTGCCGTTTGCGCGCTTTGCGCCCGTGACGTTTCTTTCAGCATTGACAAAGCGGCGACTGGGAAGTTTAATGCCGCTAGTGATGCGCGTAGGCGCAAACTTAGACCGGCGGGTCCCAACGGCAAAACTTAACGCTCTGATCCGGGACGCGACACTCGCGCATCCGCCGCCATCCCCTGGCGGAGCGATGTTCAAAATTTTTTACTGCTCACAGCCGGCCTCTCATCCGCCGCTGTTTGTCTTTCATTGCAACGATCCTGATTTGCTACAAAATTCGTACAAGCGGTTCTTAGAAAATGTCATTCGCCAGAATTTTGATTTTGAAGGGGTTTGTCTAACCCTAGAATTTCGCAATCGCCGCCACACAGAGGTAACCGGGTGAGCGTCGTTTTGGCG
>JALYZK010000029.1 GCA_030945705.1 Vulcanimicrobiota bacterium
TACCATGGCAGCCCGGTAACAAGCTTGCCGAACAGTCGCCCCTTACCTACGTTACGAGCGTGCAAACACCGCTTTTGATCTTGCATGCGGAAAACGACATCCGGACGCCCGCCGATCAGACGCTGCAGGAATATTCAGCTTTGAAGATTCTTGGAAAACCCGTGACCTACATCGAGTTTCCACGTGAAAACCACGACCTTTCGCGCACAGGCGAGCCCATTCACCGGGTCGAGCGCTTACATATCCTCTCTCAGTGGATGGATGAACATCTGAAGCCTTAGCGTATTAGCCGATCCGAGCTCGTCGCTCGAAAGTTCGTAAGACAACATCGGCCACAATGGCTAAGACGGCGGAGGCGATGCTGCCGGCAATGGTTTTTTGAATATAGTCTTGGCGGATACCAGCGAAGATTAAGTCTCCGAGGCCCCCTGCGTTAATCCATCCACCCAGAGTGGCAATGGCGATAAGTGAAATCGTTGCGATGCGTACGCCGCCGAGCATAACCGGAAGGGCCTGTGGCAATTCTATGCGCCATAGCCGTTGCGCTGCCGACATGCCCAGTCCGGTCGCCGCATCTTTTTGGGCCGCCGGCACGCCGCGCAGGCCTGTCGCGAAATTCCGTACCAGAATGAATTGGGCGTACACAACCAGCGCCGTAACCAGCGTCCAGAATCCCAAACCTTCGTACCGTACGAGGATGGCAAGCAGTGCCAGACTCGGTATGGTGTAAAGCGCTCCAAGCGATGCTAAAAGCGGCGTTTCAATGCGACTATTGCGCGCCGCCGCGACGGCAAGCGGAAAAGAAACGACCGTCGCGATCGCCAGGGCGGTTACCGTAATGACAATATGCTGCCACGTGTAGCCTGCCACCAGTGCGGGGTGCTGCAGTAGATAGCTCAAGAAGCGCGCAGGGCGCGTTGAATCTGCGCCATCGAGAGGCTGCCGACGTTTTCACCCGCTTCGGTGACGCCCAGCGCGGCCGCACCGCCAAGAAATAGACACAGAGCCTCGCGCAAGGTCGCTTGGCTATCGATCGCTTCTGAGGAAATTTGTTGTGTGGGCAGCATTGCGTCGCGCACTTTGAGTAAGCCCAAGCGTCGGATCACGTCTTTGCTCCCAAGAAGCTCGGCGACATACGGCGTCGCCGGCTTGCTCAAAACGTGCAATGGTGTATCGTATTGCAAAATGGCCCCGGCGGACATAATGACGATGCGATCGGCCAGACGTAACGCTTCCTCGACGTCGTGCGTCACAAAAAGGATCGTCGTGCCGAGGGCTTGGTGAATGCGCAGGGTTTCTTCATGCAAGGTGCTGCGAACGATTGCATCAACGGCACCGAATGGCTCGTCCATCAGTAATACCTCAGGTTGTGCTGCGAGCGCCCGCGCGACGCCGACGCGTTGTTGCTCACCCCCTGAGAGTTCACGCGAATAGCGGTTGCGGTAGCGCGTTGGGTCAAGCTTCACGAGCGAGAGTAGCTCGTCAACACGCTTGCTCACGCGCTCCCTGTTCCATTGCAACAAATTTGGGACAACCGCGACATTTTGCGCCACGGTCATGTGGGAGAACAGCCCTACTGCTTGGATGACATAACCGATTCTGCGGCGCAGGTCCGTGGCCGGAGTTGCATGCACTTCTTGATCTGCCAGGAAGATCTGACCGGCGCGCGGCTCTATCATGCGATTGACCGTGCGCAGTAAGGTACTCTTTCCGCATCCCGACGGTCCCAAAAGAACGATGAGCGCACCGGCCGGGATGTTCAGGGTCACATTGCTTACAGCGTCGGCGTCCGATTGTGGATAGCGAACACTTACACTCGCAAAGCGAATGGGCGCTCCGCTCAGCGTCTTTCTCCTGAGCCCTGCGAGAGGTTATGCGCTTTGAGGAACCCGGCTGCAACCTCAGCCGGCTCGCGTTTTTCGCCATCGACTTGATAGTTCAGACGGCGCATCTCTACGTCGGTAAAAAATGGCGCAACGGAATCCAGTATTGCAACAATTTGAGGATGCTTTCGAAGCACCGCCTGCCGAACCACCGGCGCGACTTGGTAGGCGGGCCAAAACCGCCGGTCATCTTTGAGGAGAACGAGATGATTCGTGTCGAGTAAACCTTCTGTGGTAAAAGCCGGCACAACGTCAACCTGCCCGGAGATCAGCGCCTTATACTTCAAGCCGATATCGAACAGCTTCACATCTTTGAAATGGAAACCACCATAAAATTTTTGCAATCCGGGGAGGGCATCCGGACGTCGGATGAACTCAGCGATGGCTCCCAAGCGGAGCTCGGGTGCCGCTTTACTCAACTGCGAGAGGGTCGTCACTCGATAGCGCTTGGAAACCTCGGGGGTGGTCGCAAGTCCTTGCGAATCGTTCATCGGCGCCGGAGCGAGCCAGTGCAGATTGTAGCGCCGCTTGTATTCTTTTGCAACCGTATTATAGATCGCCCGGGGCTCGTGCATGACGGGCAGCTTAAGGACATCAAGCAATCCGGTTCCGGTGTACTCCGGGTAAAGGTCGATTTCGCCTTTCTGCAACGCTGCCATCGCAATCTGCGTGCTTCCTAAATTGAATTTCCGCTCCACCGGTAAACCGCGCGCAGCGAGAACTTGCGCGTACACCTCAGCGATAACCGATTCTTCGGTAAAATCTTTAGAACCGATGCGAATTGCATCTTCTAGCTTGCTCCCCGCGCAATACGGCAGGGTCAGCGTTGCGGCGATGCCGGCAAGCATTTGAGGACGTGTTAGGCTCATCAGACTTCTCCCATGCGGCGTTGAATCAAAGCGAGGGCAATTTCTACAAGCAGGGCAAGAGCCGCAACGCTGATACCCCCCAGAAGCAAAAGGCCGTCGTCGTTGTTTTGCAAGCCGCTCGTAATGTATTCACCCAGTCCGCCACCTCCAATGAACGCAGCGAGCGTAGCACTGGCAATAACCTCGATTGAGGCAGTGCGCAAGCCTGCGAAGATGACGGGCAATGCGAGCGGCACTTCTACACGGTTGCGAATTTGCATTGCAGTCATGCCCATTCCGCGTGCCGCGTCGAGCGCGGCTTCCGGGACGCTACGAAAGCCCAAATCGGTATTAATCGCGATCGGTGGAATGGCGAGCAGCGCCAGTGCAACAATGGCGGGTCGCCAGCCCACGCCGAAAAGCGGGATCATCAAAGTAAGCACCGCTAAGCTCGGCACGACCCGTCCGATGCCCAGTGCTGAAAGCAGCGGTCCGCGTAGGCGTGCACGGTGCGCGACGAGCACACCCAGCGGCAAGGCCACAAGAGCCGCCATCGCAAGGGCAGATCCAGCCAGCATCAGATGCGTACGCAGGTGTGAGAGGAAATCGCTGATGCTAATTGCCTGGATTTCATCCTCCCTTCGGCGAAGTAAATTCAGAAGATGTTAACACGCTCCCCCATAGAGGCAGCCGCAGATGCGCTAATCGCCCGGCCGCTCGAGGATCCTTCCTTGTATTTCAGCCGGGAGCTTTCATGGCTCGCATTCAATGATCGGGTACTTGAGGAGGCGCTGGACGAACGAAATCCGCTGCTGGAGCGCCTAAAATTCGTCGCCATTTACGGCACGAATCTGGATGAATTTTTTATGATTCGAGTTGCGGCCATCAAGCAGCAAATCGAAGCGCAGGTCCATAAACGCTCCGACGATGGAAGATCTCCGGCGGAACACCTTGTCGCGATCTCCGAAAACCTGAGAACCTCGCTTGCGCGACAGATGGGCGTCGTTCAAGATGACATCCTGCCGCGGTTAGAGGTCTTCGGCGTGAAAATCGTTTCGGTTGACCAATTGGATGCGGCGACGCAACAAGCACTGGAACGCACTTTCGACGATCGCGTATTTCCCGTGCTGACGCCGCTGGCCGTCGACAGCGGTCACCCGTTCCCGTATATTTCTAACCTGTCGCTTTCGCTTGCCGTAGAAATGGAGGAAGTTACGGCGGAGGGCGTTCGGCTGCATTTTGCACGCGTTAAGATTCCGCCCAGCTTACCGCGTTTGGTACCGGTCGATTCGGCGCCGGAGGATGAGCGCTGGTTCGTAATGCTCGAAGATTTGATCGCACATCATTTGGACGCGTTGTTTCCCGGAATGGATATTCGGGACTCGTACTGCTTCCGCGTCACGCGGGATGCCGACTTGGATTTGCAAGAAGACGAAGCGGATGATTTGTTGCGTGCGATCGAGTCCGAACTACAAAAGCGACGCTTTGGGGAACCCGTGCGACTTGAAGTCGAGCGCGGAATGCCGGAGTACATGCGCGACCGTCTACTGGAAGCATTGAGGCTCTCAAACGTCGATTGTTATGAGATTGAGGGCAAGCTCGCAATCCAAGATTTCATGTTTCTTGCCTCGCTCGATTACAAGGCCTTGCACGATCCGCCATTCACTCCCGCAATCCCGAAACGATTGGTAGGTGCGACGGACTTGTTTTCCGCAATTCGCGAAGGCGACATCTTGCTGCAACATCCGTACGAATCGTTCGACCCAGTAGTGCAGTTTATCTCTCAGGCCGCGCAAGACTCAGACGTGCTTGCAATAAAACAAACCTTATATCGCACTTCTGGTAACCAATCGCCCATTGTCGCTGCATTGCTCGACGCAGCGGAAAATGAGAAGCAAGTTGCTGTGTTGATCGAGCTAAAAGCTCGTTTTGACGAGGAGAATAACATAGACTGGGCGCGCAAAATGGAGCGGGCCGGCGTTCACGTCGTGTATGGTTTTCCGGAACTGAAGACTCACGCCAAAGTGACGCTGATCGTTCGCAACGAGCCCGACGGTATTCGTCGCTACATGCACTTCGGTACGGGTAACTACAACGAAAAGACCGCTAAGACGTACACGGATTTGAGCCTTTTCACGTGCCGCCCCGAGTTGGGTGCCGACGTCACCCAACTTTTTAACGCTCTCACGGGCTTCTCGAAACTGACGGATTATGAAGATTTGCTCGTTGCGCCGGTTAACTTACGCCGTGAGCTCACTGCCCTTATTGAGCGGGAAACTGAGCATGGTGCTGCCGGCCGGCCTTGCGGAATCAAGGCAAAGGTCAACGCAATCACGGATGCCGATATCACCCGCGCGCTGTACCGCGCTTCTCAAGCAGGCGTGCCCATCGACTTGATGGTACGGGGAATGTGCGTCGTGCGTCCGGGTGTGCCAGGGATTAGCGATACCATTCGGGTGCGCAGCATCGTGGGGCGTTTTTTGGAACACTCGCGCGTTTTTTCTTTTGAAAATGGTGGTGACCGTGAAATTTTTACGGGAAGCGCTGACTGGATGGGGCGCAATCTGGACCGGCGAGTCGAAACAGTCGTGCCGGTTCTGGATCCGCTGATTTGTCAAACTATTTATGGTGAAATTCTCGGCGTACTCTTTGCCGATAATGTGAAGTCCCGCGAACTTCAGACCGATGGCACGTATCTCCGGCTCAAGCCGGGACCCGACCAGCTCCCGGTGGACGCCCAGCATGTTTTTTTGACGCAATCCGCGGCTCTTTCCAGCTAACTGCGCCCTCGGCTCAATTCCATGATAATATCCCACTCGTGCGCCATGACCGGCTGCACGGAAAGCCGCGAACCCCTCTTGAGCAGTTCCATGCCGCCTAAACGCGGCTCGGCGCGCATCCGGGCAAGTGTGACGGGAGAGTCCAGGGGTCGCACGTACCGAACATCGACCATTTTCCAGATTGGATTGGCAGCTTTCGATTTGCGGTCGTAATACTCGCTGGTTTTATCGAATGCGGTAAAGTCCGGATAGGCTTGCCGAACGACTTCGCAGACCCCTACGGCGGCCGGTTCGGCAATGCTGCTGTGGTAAAAGAGTCCTAAATCAGCCAGGCGCATCTCCAGCATGTTGTTGCGGGCTTGAAAGTTGCGTACGCCACTCCATGGCGTTCTGCCGTCCCGCTCCAGATCTTCGAAGCTATAGCCGTGTGGCTCGCTCTTGAAAAGCCAGTATCGTGGCACAGAGAACACTTCTGTGTTATTCTCGAACTGCATGCAAAAAAATGTAATCCGCGCTCTGCCCAAAGGATGGGAAGACATTCCGGTTGAGGGTTACCGGCCGGGCGCCGCGCCCGGCGTCCAGCGTCATACGATCGTGGGCAAGCGCAAAAGCGATTCGAGCGAAGCGGGTCCTCGACTCGAGCTTCGCTACTTTGAATTAGCACCCGGCTCAGTTACGCGTTTGGAGAAGCACGAGCACGAACATTGCGTCATCGTAAAGGTCGGCCTTGGCTATGCAATTGTTGGGGAAAGCTTGGTGCAAATTGCAGCTAACGATGTTGTGTACGTGGGTTCGTTCGAGCCTCACCAGTTTCTCAATAGGGGTGAGGCACCGTTTGGCTTCTACTGCATAGTGGAGGCGGCGCGCGACGGGTCGCAAGAACTTTCAGCTCAAGAATTGGAACGGTTGAGAGCATCCCCGGCTGGAAGTGTCATGCGCACGGATGTGCCCCGCCCCACGTTAGGCGGGTAGCGAATCGAAGGCCCGTAGTGCTGCGCGCTGCTGCTGCGACCACGATTTCGATGAACTGCCGTCGTTACGGACAATGATTGCTGTGGCGATCGCGCGCAAGGAACCGTCGTTCGCTTGGGTTATCGCCTGTTCGAGCGTTGCGCTCGAACGCCCCAGACGTGCGGTCTTCGTATGCACCAATAGCTCTTCATCGAAGTAGCACGGTCTTATGAAGCGCAGGTGAAGCTCCGCGCAGACGTGTTCGAAAGGGAAAATGCTGAGGTGAGGCTCCGGGTCGCCGACTAATTTTAGATAGTCCATCCGACCAACTTCCAGATAATCGGGGTATACGACGTTGCTAACATGACCGTACGAATCGATTTCCGCATAGCGGGTTTTTAGTCGCGTCTGCGCTCGAAATGAAGCAAGCCACGCCGACTCTTGCCCCGCTTCGCATAGCGCGAGCACTTAGTGTAGGTTTATCGTCGCAACCGCTGGTCTTCCGAACGACTCCTCGAGCAATGCTTGAAGTTCGCCCTTTTCGTTCATCGGCCCTAGAATATCGGTGTCCCCGTAAAATTTCCCATTGATGAAAATTTTGGGCAGGGTGGGCCAGTTTGTCATTTTGGAAAGTGCCTCACGCTTGTCCAAATTTCCCAAAACATCGACCACCTCGAACGGGTAGCCAAAACGGTTAAAAAATTCGATGGTTTCCAACGTGAACCCGCAGCGAGGTGCGGTCTTGGTA
>JALYZK010000083.1 GCA_030945705.1 Vulcanimicrobiota bacterium
GCCCAAAGCCCACAAACGGATTGAAGATTGGGTACGCGTATGTCAAGGCCGGGTTTACTGCAATTTGGCTACCCACGCCGAGAGCGATGTCAAGCTGCCGATTTATTGCCAGATTGTTGCCTATGCCAAAAAATCCCGGAAAGTACGGCAACGTACTATACGAAAAAAGATTTGGTGAATTCCCAAAATAGCGGAAGGGAGTCCCCGAGAGAAAGTTTGAGCCGACCGTCTGATACGCAATTTGAGCGGTCGTACCACGTCCCCGTAGCTTCAAACCGAAAACGATTGCTGAGTCGGTCTTCCCTGTCCCAGCTAGCAGCAAACTTGGAGCGTTTCCCTCGTCAGTACGCAAGCGGCTGCTGGCGCCTTCCGCGAAAAGAAGCTGGCCGGTGTTCCTGCGCAAGAGTGGGACTTGGAAGTCTAGTCCGAAAACTGTGTCGCTCACGACGCTATGAACCAGCGCTGATGATACTGCATCAATCGCTTGCACGCCGCCGACATCAAAAATGCGATTGAAAGTAACACCGATTGAAGCTCCGGGAAGCGACGCAATTTGGTGGTTGATCCGGCTCGTCACCATGTAGCGCTGCCCGTTGGTGTTATTGCTCGCATCAACCGCCATGTAAGTCAGCGTTACGGTAGAGCCTGGGGGAAGAACCGCGCTGAAGGCAACACTATTGTAAGCATCGTTGTAAGAAAAGTTGAGACCCGGAACCCCGGCGCAGAGCGAACCTGCAGCGGGCGGCCTTCCGCCGAGGAATTGCCCCTGCGCATTAAAGCGCGCACCATTACAACTCGAAATATAAACGCTACCCAGTATAGCTTTGCGCAAGAGGAAGATCTGCTGTAAACCGGCCGTTCCTGCGGTGAACGTGTTTGACGTCAAAGCATTACCGGGTGGTCCTGTCTGCACATAGCCGCCAGCAGGCGGAGTCACCGGAAACAGGAGAACGCTAGAACCGTAACCATTTGGATCCAGGAGTGCCGAGCCGTTGCTCGAGTAGAGATATGTTTGGTCGAGCCGCGAGATTGATAGGTATATGTCGGTGACGCCGCTGAGGGTACCGGAGAACGCAACGCCTTTGGGAAATGCTTGCAAGGGTGCGCCGTACGGCGAGTAATTGGAGTCCTCGGGAGGGCGGAATGCCAGTCCCGCAAGCGACGGCTTCATCGTTTCTAGGTCACCGAAACTCGCTATAAAATTCGATAAGTTTCCACTCTTTGCGACGTCAATCGTTACGCCCGGCGAAATCCCATAATGTTGCCCTCGCTCAAAGGGTCCACCAAACTCATAGCTCAAAATCCGTACCGGGAAGGATACCTGCAGATTATCGTTGACCCGGTATCCAAAGCTAAATTTATCGTTGTACCGCAACGCAAGTCCCGACAGCGCGGGATCGAAGAAATTGTTACTGGGATCGGAAAGCAGGAATGTCGTGACAAATGCGTCGGCTTTCGATGTTGCTCCGCATGTGGGAGCGGTCGTTGGCTTACACGCGGCAGCCGTGAAGTTCGCGATAGTCCGTGGAGACTGGACTGCCTGACTAAACGTCATGTTGGGTCGCAGATCCGCACTAAGGGTTATCGCCTGGGCCACTTTCGTGCGCGCGTCAAGCGCTTGCATGGAATCTTCTAAGTTCGTAACGCGCACGCCAAGCCCGTCAAGTTCATCTTTGAGTCCATTGATGAGTTCCTGGACTTTTTGCACGTCGGCCTTGGACGCGCCACCGGCTTGAACCTTAGAAATTGCGCGCGCGACGATCACGGCCATTTCGCTTCGCGAGAGCGGTCGGTCACCTTTGAACGTGCCGTCGGGGTAACCTTCAACGATGCCGTCGGCCGCAAGGCTTTGGATTGCCTGATAAGCCCATTTTTCCCGTGAAATGTCCGAGAGCGGATTTGCACCGGCTGCCTGGACAATAGGGAAGAGCAGCGTTAGGCAAAGGACCGCCAATGCGCTCAGAGCAGTCAGACGCAAGATAGTATCTCCGTAGCGCAACGAAAATACGACGACCGGCAGGGTGTTTCCGGCTGCGGCGCTGCCCTACTTTCCGGCGGCGGGCAGCGCTTCCAATTCTAGGAAGCGTCGAGCGATGAGAATGGCGGCATAATCGTCGATGGGTCGGGGCGGAAGCTGCATTCCAAGGGGAACAAAACGACGCCACCCACGCGGCGGATGATCGGCGAAATACAGTGCGCGCGCATTCAGCGTGGTGCCTCGCTCGTCGATGAGATGAATGGGTAGCCCGAAGACGGCAAGCTGGCGCATCAACTCTGAAGCATGTGTACCCTTGCCCAGGGCGATGGCCCTCACCCGATGCCACGGGACGATGGTCCTCAGCCGCGGCACGAGTTCGCCCAGTTGCTCGACCCCAAACGTAAGCGGTAGACTCTCGCGGTCTGCTAGGATGGCAAAGCCCGCTTTGCGCGTTCCCGGATCGATACCAAGAATTGCGTTCATCGAGATTTCGATAGCCCAAAGTCGATCACGATGCCACCTGAATGTGGATAGGTATCGGTATGAGCGCTGGCGCTCACCGCATACGTTCCCGAACCTCGATGTAACAC
Organism: Vulcanimicrobiota bacterium; assembly: GCA_030945705.1. Taxonomy (GTDB): domain Bacteria; phylum Vulcanimicrobiota; class Vulcanimicrobiia; order Vulcanimicrobiales; family Vulcanimicrobiaceae; genus JALYZK01. Next base: position 2,569 of record JALYZK010000083.1, read on the forward strand.
GTCCGACATAGTTTTGGATTGAGCATCCGTAAGATTTGCCTGAATAGCAGCCGCGAAGCTTTGCGGCATTCCGTTGCGCATCGCTTCGTTTGCTACCAAAGTGGCAAGCTGATTGAAAACTAGGCGCAGGCTTGCCGGAGAAGTCACGGGAGTCCCTGCCTTTATGTTCGCTGAGGCAATGGCTCGTTTTGCGGGAAAAATCAAACGATCGCGCCACGCCTGAAAACTAAAGTGAATCGGATCGTTCACAAACAGGTTGTGGTCGGCGACTGCCAGCAAAACTAACGGATAACCTGCGTACGCCTGTAAGTCAAAATCGCTGAAGTGGCGCAATTGTTTGGAGATTTCCGGATCAATTGAGCGTTTGGTAACGGGCTTCAAACCCCGCGGAACATAGAGTTGATTTGCATTAGATGCAGTGGCATCGAAGAACTGACGGAGCTTGCGGAAACGCGCATTGGGCGAATCCCCCCCTTCGATCTTGGCAAATTGTGGCCAAATCGGTTCGTCGCGGCGAAGAACCACTTGTCCGAGCGTCTTGGTTTGGTCCAACGCGTCTGCTTGGGCCTGCAGTTGGGTAACCCGGTTGTTGAGCTCTCCTAAGTGAAAAAATGCCGTTTTTGCGAATTGGGAGGCCAGCAGCGCCACCGTCGTGACGGCCAGGGCGATAACCATTCCCGTGCCGACGGCCACGATGGTCGACGTGTAGCGCGGCCGAATACCGTAGAGACTCAAACGTTTGCGCCCGACTTGATGTCCTACGCGGTCGCCAATATATGCAATGCCGCCAGCGACGATGGTGATGATGATGATGAGCAGGATACCACGCAGAACGTCTGCCACTAAACCGCCGACACCGAGCGCAGGCGACGCGCTCCGAAGTAGACGAAGATTACGTTGGGCATCCAAGCAGCAATTGGCGCCGCCAAGAGCGCAACGCTTCCGATGCTTGAGAAAATCGTCGCAATAACATAATAGACAAAAACGATCGCAACGGCCAGACCGAATCCCAAGCTCGTGCCGCCTCCCCGAACCGCTCGCAGTCCAAAGGG
>JALYZK010000030.1 GCA_030945705.1 Vulcanimicrobiota bacterium
ACCGCGCGCACCACCGTGTAAGCCAATGCAGCGGAAAGTCCCGCAACTCCGACCCACGCTAAGGTGCGAAGCAGCGGTGAGCTCTGGGGCCGTTCGCGCTCCGCAGAGAATCCGTCTTGCGAGTGTCCCGTCATTGTTGCCTGGTCCATACAGCTATGTTCGCGCTGTTCCTGTTCAACCATGCGTCCAAACGTGCTATCGTTATCCCGCATGCGAATAAGCCTCTTGCTTGCCGTGACCCTTTTGGGCATTCAGTCTGCGATGGTCGCGGCGTCGCACCCGGTCGTCGATGTGGCATATGCCGGCTCACTCGTAACGATGATGGAGCGTTTTCTAGGGCCCGCCTTTGCGAAGAGCGGCTACGAGTTTCGCGGAGAGGGTAAAGGCAGTGTCGCCCTGGGTAGACTGATCGGAGATGGACTGCGGAATCCCGATATTTTCATCAGTGCGGATACCGCAGTTCTTGATGACTTGCGCGCCGGGCCGGAGGCCCCCGTAAAGTGGTATCTTCCTTTCGCCAGCGCGCGCTTAGTAATCGGATATTCTCCAAAATCGCGTTTTGCGCGGTCTTTGCGGGAAGCAGCCTTGCGCCGGCGCACGATAGTCACGGTACTGGAACAGGCCGGATTGCGCATCGGTCGCACGGACCCGGCGATCGACCCCAAAGGGTATCGAACGGTGATCGCGGTGCGGCTCGCACAACAGTATTACCACGAACCGGATCTGCAAAAAAAGGTACTGGGTGATCAAAATAATCCTGCCCAGATTTTTCCTGAAGAACAATTATTGGTGCGCCTGGAAAGCGGCGACCTGGATGCAGCCTTTTTGTATTCGACCGAATCGGCTGCCCGCAGGATCCCGACCATAGAATTACCTGCGCCCATAAACTTAGGAGATGTGCGGCTTGCCCGCCGCTATGCACGTGTCGTCGTACGAGTGGGTGAAAAAGTACGAGTGGGAACGCCAATCGTTTACGCTCTCACGATCCCGCAGCGCGCATCAAACCGGCAAGGTGCCGTTGCATTTCTGCGTTTTTTCTTTTCGACAACTGGAAAAAGGATTGGCGAACACTCAGGCTTGCAATTCATTCGCGCACCATTTGTCGGCGACCGCACTGCAGTTCCACAGGCCCTGTCGTTTTAGACCACTGACGCGTACGGCGCCTTAATGCTCCGTGCGGGTAGTCTTTGGTCCCGAGCATTGGTGCAATCAAAGGTCTTGCTTCAACGAATTGCTTATATCACGCATCCATCTAATTGGAGGGTGCTCTTAACTTATGAAACTACCATTGGTCGCCGTTTTAGCGGCGGCCGGCCTCTCGTTCACCATGGCTACGACTAAGCCGGCATTTGCGTCTCAAGTACAACCGTCGGTGCTGGGCCCTGCGCCTGCATTGCAGCGGGTGCATTTCACCGTTCATCTCCCGCTGCGCAACGAGCCTGAGCTCGACGCATTACTGGCGAGCCAAGCCAAGCAGGGCTCCCCCTTATACCACCATTTCCTGACCCCGGCCCAATTTGCTGCGGCGTACGGTCCCACCAGAGCGGATCTCGCGGCTGCAGCCTCACCATTGCGCGCAGCTGGGTTTGCCGTGCGGCCCACGCCGCACGGCCTCGCCGTCACGGGCAACGCCAACCAAGTGTCACACATGTTCAACGCACAGGTTAATTCGGTGCGCACGCGGGAGGGACGGATAACGACCGCGCTTACCGGGCGGCCTACATTGCCCGCCAGTCTGAGTGCATTAGGGGCGGTCGTACCCGCATTTTCTGGCGTTTCGCGCCGGGAAACGGATTCAGAAAGAAGCTTCAAGCGCGTGCCCGACAACCGTTACTCGCCATTCGGACCCTATTGGTTCGATGACCTGAAAGAGGCTTATCAGTTCCCGTCATATTTAGCGCTAAATGGGCGGGGGAGCACCGTTGCCACCGTCATTTCCTCTGACTTCAGCGACGCGGATTTGGCGCAGTATATGCATCATGAGAAGCTTCCGGTACCCAAAACATATCGCAGGATAGTCGACGGAGGCCATCCATTTGACCCCAACAGCGGGGATTCGTTTGAGGCGGACCTTGACATTCAGCAGCTAGCTGGAATTGCGCCGGGCGCCACCGTTGCTGACTACGAAATCCCGGATCTTAGCGATCAATCGATGTACGATGCGTATGCCGCCGTCGACGACGACAACAAAGTTGATGTGGTAAATTCGTCATTTGGGGGATGCGAACTCTATTACACGCCGGCCTATAACGGTGGCCAAAACTTTACATTCATTCTTAAAGCTAACGATCAGCTCTTCAAGCAGGGCAATGCTCAAGGCATTACCTTCACAGCTTCTTCAGGCGACCGGGGAAATTACGAGTGCCAGGACCCTTCGCAAACCCATTACATTCGAGGTGTTGGGTTTCCAGCCGACTCGCCACGCGTCACCGCAGTAGGTGGCACCAATCTCGTAACTGAGTACACTGCACCTTTCAAGAGTCATTTGGACTCGGGATACATTCGTGAAAGCGAATACGCAGACCATCGCAAAGGATTGCCCAATTCAATTTGGGGTTCGGGCGGCGGCCAAAGCGTTATCTTCCCTCGTCCCAGCTATCAAGCCCTCGTGGGCTACAAGTCCGCGGGACGCGGCATACCCGATCTGTCCTTGCAAATGGGTGGCTGTCCGAGTGACGTGATTGACCCCAAGCGTTGCAGCCCCGATGATAGCGCGTCTATCGAAGCCTTCGCCGGACAGCTTTTCGGCGTCATCGGAACCAGCATCTCATCGCCGGATTTCGCCGGTTTGATCGGACTTGAAGTACAATATTCTGGGTCACGGCAAGGGAACGTCAACCCAGAAGCCTACTACCTTGCGCGGTTGGGAAGCTACAAGGGCAACAAGTTCTATCACAATAGCATTCCCGGCAACAACGGCTACCGAACTACCGCTGGATACAACTTAGTGGTCGGAAACGGATCGGTAATAGCGCGCAACTTCATTGAGGCGTTCAACCTGCCTGTCGCGGGAGATCCACAGACGCCGACAAATCCGTGATAAGTCTCCATTACCAGGCCTAATCGAAGAAGCGAGAGGGGGATTTCTCCTCTCGCTTCTTTTTTTATTCCGAGTTGTACAATACGCTGCTTAACACTAAACCAGAGCTTCGCCGTGCTGAGCGAAAGCCGGAAGGCGGGAAAGAGCGCAGTTCCGAATCGCTCGGCGACTAATGTTGAATTTACGCACGGGTTGGGCCGGCGCGCTTTTCCTGGTAATCGTTGTATTTGCCACTTCTCGCCTGGCCCTGGCTGCGTCGACGCTTTCGGGAATTACCGTCCAAGCTGCAGCTGGAGGAGCCACGCGGGTGACCTTGACCTTCGTCGGAGGCGTGCCTCGCTACCAGATCTTAGGAAAGGGTACGACCGAGATTAGCATTTCCTTACCGGAAACCGGAAAGTCTGCGGCGGTACCTCTAGCAAACGTGGGTGTGGGATCCGTCACCGGTTACACGGTGAGCACCGGTGCAAGCAACCTGACCCAAGTCGTTCTTCATCTGGTAGCGCCCGTCACTCTCACCGAAACTGTGGTTGGCGGCCGTCTCGTTCTAGCGGCGGGTACGGCGAGCACCGGAACGCTGAACCCTCAACCCGGCGGTACTGAGCCGGCCGTCGCTTCGCCCATTCCAGGTCTAAGCCCGGGACAAAACATGCAAGTCGTGTTGCTAAAATATGCTGACGTTAGCGAAGTTGTGGGCATCTTGGTGGCGGGGCAAACGCTTCCTCCCAACGACGTTTTTGCTGCAACCGGTTCGATTTTTAGCTTGCCCACCTCCGCCGGAGGGCAGGGCATTCCAACTACGACCAATCAGCAGTTTAATAATGGAGTCAACAACCAACCCCAAAGCTTCGGTCAGCGCATCAACGACAATATCGCCATCGATCGGCGGCTCAACGCGGTAATTTTGAGTGGCACCCCTCAAGAAATCGCGACTTTGCGGGCCGTGATCGATAAAATCGACGTTCCGCAGATGAGCGTCATCTTAGAATGCCAGGTCTTCGAACTCAGCGAAACAGCAGCCCGCGACGTCGGGTTAGAACTGACCGGCAATACTGGCTCTCTTGTATCCGGGCAGGCGAGTGCGAAGACCAGCGAACTGCCCACCTTTAGTGCATCGCTGCCACAAGCGGCAATTTTTGCGCAGATACGGCGCGGCGCGGGAAGGATTTTGGCAAGTCCCAGGATCCTTGCTCTCAACGGAAGCCCAGCTACCATTCTAAGCGGCGACGCGCTGCCCATTGTGACGACAACTTTTTTTCCGGGCACGCCAAGTAGCCAGCAGACAAGCGTAAATTACATCGCGGTCGGCGTCAATCTTCAAATTCTGCCACGCATTGCCGAAGACGGATACGTCACATCGCATATCTTCGCCGAGGTTTCCAGTGTGACGGCTTTCATCGCAACCGCCGCAGGACAAGTTCCGCAAATCAGTTTGCGCCAGGCCACTACGACTGCAACCGTTAAGGACGGGAACGCCTTTGTGATTGGCGGACTCTTACAAGACGACGAGATCCGTAATATGTCTAAAATTCCCATTTTAGGCAACCTGCCTCTCATCGGAGGATTGTTTCGATCGCGTCACGACACGGCCACAAAAACAAGCCTGTACATTCTGATTACGCCGCGCATCATGCACCAGTTGGGACAACCCAATCCTGCCACGCCGAATCCCCAACCAAGAGTCGTGCCAACTCCAAATTCAAACTTCACGCCGACCCCAATCCCCACGCCGTAATTTTATGCGCAAAGCGGCGCCTTTCTAATGAAAGTTGCGTGAACGGACGCCGTGCAGCAAATTTTTTGTATCTAAAGGCCAGAACCGTTTTGCGATGACATCCGTGCAGCCTTGATCTTTTTGCAAAACGCCTTCGATGATCAAGGCCATCGACTGCCGGATTAAACGGCGGTAACGCTCGTACACATCAGGGCGTACGATAATATTGACTAGACCTGTTTCATCCTCAAGAGTCAAAAACACAAAGCCTTTTGCCGTACCGGGACGCTGGCGGGTGATGACCATTCCGGCCACTTTGCACACCAGATTCTTGGGCATGGCTCCCAGACGCTTGGCAGAAATGACGTGTTTGCGATCGAGTACTGTTCGAAAATGTGAGATGGGTTGGCGCTGAGGTGAAAGGCCGGTCGACCAAAAGTCAAAAGCAGTTTCCTGACGCGGCGTGAGCGGCGCAAACTCAATGCTGGGCTCTTCAATATCCATGATCCGGCCAAGTTCACCACGCGCTTCACGTTCGTCCAAACCACGCAACGCCCACATGGCTTGGCGACGAGTGCGAAACCAAGGCGAAAACGCACCGCTGATCGCTAAATTTTCCAGTGCTTCCTTGGACAACTTAGTGCGCTTGGCAAACTCAACGATGGTTTCAAATGCTCCTGCCGCCAAGGCCGTTTGTAATTGAGCTCGCTGAGCTTCACCTAAACCACGCACCAAATGAAAGCCGAGGCGCAACGCTCCTTCTTCATCGACGAGAGTCCAAAACTCGCTCGAATTCACCGTTACCGGTTTAATAGTTACTCCATGGTGACGCCCATCGTTTACAAGCACCTCCGTCGAATAGAAACCCATAGGCTGAACATTAAGAATGGCGGCGGTGAAAATTGCCGGATAGTGGCATTTTACATAAGCCGACGCATACGCCAAAAGCGCAAAGCTAGCCGCATGCGATTCGGGAAACCCATAATCTGCAAACCCCTCAAGCATGTGAAAAAGATTATCTGCCGCTTCTCGTTCGATCCCATTTTGCACCATTCCATCCATTAATTTTGGGTAAATTTCAGTCATGCGTTCATGCGAACGTTTATGTCCCATTGCACGGCGCAATTGATCGGCTTGTCCTGGAGAAAATCCGGCTGCCTCAATCGCCATGCGCATTCCCTGTTCTTGAAAGAGCGGCACCCCTAGCGTGCGTTCCAAGATTGGTTTTAATTTTGGATGAGGGTATGTCACCGCCTCTAAGCCATTGCGGCGGCGCAAAAACGGATGAATCATATCGCCTTGGATCGGGCCTGGACGAATGATCGCCACTTGCATGACCAAGTCATAAAAGCAATGTGGCTTCATGCGCGGCAGCATCGACTGTTGCGCTCGTGATTCCACTTGAAAAACGCCAATAGAGTCAGCTTTTTGCAACATACTATATGTTGCTTTGTCGTCGGGCGGAATGGTATGCAAAGACAAGTCGCTGTCACCCTGAGCTTGTGGAAGGGCGCGTTTGTGAATAGAGAACGCTTCGCGTAAAAGCGAGAGCATCCCAAGGCCCAGCAAGTCGATTTTTATCAAGCCTAAATCAGCAAGGTCGTCTTTATCCCATTGCACGATAGTTCGATCGCGCATCGTTGCCCATTCAACCGGTGCAACTCGAATGAGCGGATCGCGCGTAATCACCATACCACCCGAATGTATCCCCATATGCCGTGGGAAACCGTCGATGCGCCGGCAAAATGCGAACAACCGCTGCGCGATAACTCCGCTAAGCGTTGCAGGTTGATGTTCCTTAGTAACCTCGGAGGTTCCAGTTGCTCCAGCTAGTGATTCACACGCATCAAATTCCTGTACGATCCTGCCAACCTGCGCCAACGAAAGCCCGAATGCTTTACCAACGTCGCGTAGTGCGGAACGGGTACGGTACGTAATAACTTCGGCTGCCATCGCCGCATGTTCGCGCCCATAGCGATTATACACGTATTGGATGATACGCTCGCGATCCTGATGCGCAAAATCTATATCGATGTCCGGTACTTCTCGGCGTTCTTCAGAAAGAAATCGTTCGAAAAGCAAACCTCCGCCCACCGGATCAACGGCAGTGATACCCAAGGCATAACAGACGGCTGAATTAGCTGCCGATCCCCGGCCTTGACACAGGATGCTCAATTCGGCGGCGGCACGAACTATGTCCCAGACGATGAGAAAATATCCGGCTAAATCCAGGCGAGCAATAATTCCCAGTTCATATTCCAGTTGTCGTTCAACTTTAGAATCCAGCGGCATTCCATAACGCTCTTTAGCACCTCGATACACCAGGGTGCGCAAATACGTTTGAGCGCTGGCTTCGCTCTCCGGCAAAGTAAAGGTAGGAAACTGCCCACTCAATTTATCTAAACGAAACGTGCAGCTCTGAGCGATGTCAATTGCATTGTAGACGGCTTTTGGAAAAGGCGAGAAAATGCGCGCCATCATTGTCGGACTCTTTAAGTAAAACTCGGCGTTGGGACGCAGTAAGACCCCGGCCTTTTGTAGTGTGGTTTTATTTTTAATGCAAGTCAGAACGTCCGCTAACCGGGAATCTTCGCGGACGGCATAAGCAACGCCGTTGGTGGCAACATAAGGAATTTTTAATTGCTGCGCCAGTTGCACCATCCGTTCGATCAGGTACGTATCTTCCGGCCTCAAGTGGTGCTGCAGTTCTATGTAGAACCGGCCTGCAAAGAGATCGCGTAAAATCGTGGCAGATTGTGCTGCGCGTTCCTTACCGGCAATTACGTGGCGTTCAATGACGCCACCCACTCCGCCGGAAAGTGCAAAAAGACCGTCCGTTCTCTTGGACAGATCTTCAAATCGCAAACGCGCGTCGCCCTTTGCGCCGCGCATTTGTGCGCTGGAAATGAGCTGGACCAAATTGCCATATCCGGCTTCATTTTGAACCAGCAGGACCAGGCGCGAACCGTCTTCCATGGTCAGTTCGCTCCCACAGAGAGCGTTTAACCCGGCACTTTTAGCAGCTTTGCTAAAACGCACCGACCCGTAAAGACCATCCCGATCGGTCAACGCCACGGCACGAAGACCCAGAGCTACAGCGCGTTCAACTATTTCTTCAGGATGCGAAGCCCCCTCAAGAAAGGTAAAATTCGACCAACAGTGGAGCTCCGCATATGAAAGCATGGGGAGTCATGATAATCGAACATGTGTTCGATGGTCAAGCTCCCCCCATGCTTCCAGGGGCGTTAGTTATCGGGTTGTGGTAGTCGTCGAACGCGTGCCGCCGGTGCCGGTATAGACATCGGTACTTGGCCGCCGCATTCCGGCTAAACCAAGCAATCCTAAAAGGCCAAGCCAACCCCAATCAAAGCCTCTATTGGTCGTATCAGTCGTTGTACTGGTCGTCCCCGTACCCGCAGTAGAGCCGCTGCTTGTTCCACCGCCGCCGCCACCGCCCCCGGTTTGCGCGAAGGCACTCGATGGAAGCGCCAGCAACGCAGCGCCCAGCAGCAGGGGCATGATGTTTTTTGAAATCTTCATTTGACACTCTCTTCCTCGTGAAGTATAGCAGATGTAGACTATAGATTCCCTATTGTCGTGAGCTAAAACACTAGTCGTAGGCCCCGCGCAAATACCAGTGGTCGCCTGATTGGTAGATACGCGCCAGCGTCCCATCTTCTAAAAGTACGTCATACTCATCGCGCACAATGGCTTGGTCGAACCAACCTTCGTCGATCCGCCAGGGGCCTGCACAATCAATAACTCGCTGTGGAGGAGTCCCCAGAAAAGCTGGTCTATTTTTCAATAGGCTTACTTCAATCTCTTGTACGCTACGCAAGCGGAATTGCGCGGTGGGTTGCGATGGTAATGCTGAGATACTGTCTGAATCCAACGCTCGAACGGTGAGCGGTAATCTAAAATGTTCATAGGCAAAACTAGCCTCTTCGCGATGTGCATCAATGAGTTGCGCACGCAATACATGCCCACTACCGAGCGCCGCGTCGAGCCGCGCAAGGGTTAGCGTTAAAAGCGCATCATCCGGGTCGCTACCCACAAAAAGGGGGACCGCCGCTCCACCTTCTTCTAATTGCTGCGCACGCATTCTTAAACCGTGCAATGGAGATTCAAAAATCATCCCTTCCACTTTGGCGCGTACCAAATCAAATATCGTTCCAACGTGCGATGTCGGCTGCGCAAAGTGAATGAGCAACTCACGAACATCGCCATTTTCACATTCAAGTTGTAATTGCAACGCACCGGCACGTTTTCCTAAAAGGGCGATCTCTTCCGCAACACGCGCAACGAGAATCCGCAACGCAAAGTACACTTGCTCTTCCCGGTCGGCACTTCCCTCACCATACAGAGCTGCTTCAATACGTATCTCACGGGAGCGTGGCAAGAATGGACGATCGTCAATTCCTTGTGCAAAACGATGCCACTGCGCACCTTGTGCTCCGAAGCGCCGGGTGACCGGACCATGCGGCAACTTTGCAAGCTGTCCCAACTTTCTTATTCCCAGCAAATGCAAACGCTCAAGTGTTTCCGAGTCTATCTCAAGCCATGATAGCGGCAATGGGGCTAGCATTTTACGTTCATCTCCTGCAGCGCATATCTTACCGTTATCGCAAAGAGCCGCCGCTCGGGCAATAAATTTGTTGCTGCCGCATCCTATCCGAAAGCATAATCCAATGTGGCACAACGCTTTACGAATACGGTTCATCCATTCTTGAGGCGTGCCGCTAATTCCACGCATTTCCAGGAAAGCCGTGCCTTCGCCGGCATCATCGATCAACGGTGAGACGGCATCGAGCGCGTCGAGTATTCTCTTCCAGGACTCTGCAGAACGAATGGGATCGTGCACCAGAATCTTCGCCTCACGCAAAAACGATTGTGCGGCGACCAACGTCATGCCGATCCGCGTGCCAGATTTTTGAGCGTGACTATTGAGCGCAATGACATGTCCACGCTCTAACTTATCAACAAGTAGCACCCCGGTACACCGCTCAACAGGTTGCTCATAAAGTGCGACGGCAAGTTTATAAGACGGAACGGTAAGGCACAGCATTATCATTCATCTCACGTTCGCGCAGCTTTGCGGGCAGTGCACCTTCATTAAAAAGCGATCGCATTAGAACGCTAGTTCCTGGAACAGCGCGTTTATGTTTGTAGACGGTTGCGCGAATATCGTATCCCAATAAACGGCTGAAAAGCGGGGTATCATGGGCCCATATCACGCGCTCGATGTGAAAGCCGATCCGCAAACTAGAAAAGTATCCGAGTTCGTGGGAAGCTTGCAATCCTACGCTCAAAAGCACCGTATTAGCGTGGTGAGTCAAATTTGCAAGGCGAGACCATACCGCCGCTTTAAGCGCAACGGCAGGGATGAGGACAATACCAAAAACCGCGGAGCGTAAGACGATATCGCAGGCACGCGCAACGCCAAGTGGCTCATCCGCGGAAATGATAAGCAAGCGCTCCAGCCGCACCCCCGCACGGGCCAAACTCGGCGGGAAGAGCGAGCCGTCGTCGATCAGCGCAGCTAATCCAGATTCGGTGCCTTTGGCTAAAAGGCGCGCGGCCAGTGCCATGCGCCCGGAACTCGGCGTTCCTTCCAGTGACGCTATGACCC
>JALYZK010000097.1 GCA_030945705.1 Vulcanimicrobiota bacterium
TTCAACATATAGTTTGGCGTCGTAATTACGCAGCGGCCGGTTGAAATTACCGGCCGCTTTTGTTTTAACCGGTAATCTCGGAATCCAGCTGAGCAAGTTTGGAAGCAGGCTCCTCGGGCTCTAGTCGCTGCGGGAGCTCATGCTCGTCGGCAGCGCGTTCCATCTCACGGATGAAGGTCGCAGAGGTGTTCTGCACGTCACGCACGATAGTGCCGACTTTGCGTGCCATCTTGGGCAGTTGCTCGGGCCCAAAAAGTACAAGTGCCGCGACGCCAATGACGGCCATTTCCGTAATAGAAAGCATTTGCCCAGGCCTTCGGCAGGGCTCAAATCCAAACCCGTGCAAACCTCCGGGTCCGCCCCTCAGAGCGGCTTTGATCTTCATTAAGGGCCTGATACCACGGTTGAAAATTATCTATACGCGAGGCAACCGTACGGAAACTTTGGCGTCGATCGCGACGCTGAAGAAAATTCTGAGCCGGTTCGTGGAGCATCGAATTTTTTACGAAATTTCTAGCCGCAACAAACGCGGTCATGAATTCTTTTCGAGTAAGAACGTATTTGTCGTCGGTTCGATTGAAGTGCTCAATAAGGACTATCTGGCGATTACAATTTTTGATGCCCACAACCCGGCGCACTCCATCGAAATTCTCAATCCTGCAGCGATGCGGATATACGACGAAGCGCCAGGAAAAGGGTTTGCGGTGTCGTTCATCAGCGGGAGCGACACGGGCGTTGAGTCACGGTGTTACTTGCGCGATGAGGGCGACGAAGGCGACTGCACGAATGCCAAAACCGCGCTTGAAAAGATTACCTTATCACAGCTCTTTGAATATCTTGAAGAAATAGCCACCGCGGACACGGCGGGACCAAAGGCCCACAACGAAGCTTCAACGCCTTCGCGGTTCGCGGTTCTCTAAGCGCGTAGCTGTCCGCAACTCACGCACGGCTTCGTCATACCGCCCCGCTTTCTTGTAAGCAACACCTAAGTTGAGGTGGGCAATGGCGTAGCTATCATCGCTCTGAACCGCGGCTTCATAATACGTTATGGCAGCGCGAACATCGCCGTCTTCCAACGACAAGTTGCCCACATTAACCAACGTAGCCGCAAAACCCGGCTGCAGCTTTAGTGCGGTAGAAAATTCCGCCATGGCCTCGTTCTTGCGATTCATGCGCACGAGCGCGACGCCGCGTTTATTGCGCAAGAGTGCCTCCTCAGGCGCGCTCAACCTCTCACCCGCAAGAAGTTCGGTTAAGCGTCCGTAGGCCTCAGCCGCATCGCCGCGCTCTAAGGCAAGAAGCGCTGCTCCAAAGGGAGACCCGCGGGGCTCGCGACGGCGGGCCGATAATTTGCGGAAGTTGAACACTATTGCCTTATGTTCGCGGTGGACTTCATCACGCTTTTACCGGAAATGCTCGCGCCCTTCATCGGACTCTCCATTATCGGACGGGCCGTTGAGTCTGGTTTGGTTGAGGTTTGTTTTCATCATGTTCTTGATGCTCTCGAGCAAAACGAGCGCGCCGACGACACTCCGTATGGGGGTGGTCCTGGAATGGTGATGCGCTTAGGACCGCTGGCGCGCATACTTGATCAAATCTTGGAGAAAGGAACGCCAAAGGAAGCACTGGCCATCATTATGCCCTCCCCAAGCGCCAGCCGTTTTAAACAAAGTGATGCGCGTGATCTGAGCAAGCTGCAACGTCTGGTTTTCGTCTGCGGGCACTACGAAGGGATCGACGACCGGTTGGGTGACCTTTATCCCATTCGCGAATTCTCTTTAGGCGACTTCGTGATAACGGGTGGGGAATTACCGGCGCTCGCCTTTGCCGACGCTACGATCCGCCTCGTTCCCGGAACGCTCAATTCAAGGTCGCTCTTGGACGAGTCGTTTAATAGCGCTGGTTTAGACTACCCAAGCTTCACGCGTCCGCCCGTATTCCGCGGAATTAACGTTCCCGAGGTGTTGCTTTCGGGCGATCACGCCGGCATCGCGAAGTGGCGGCGCAAAGCTTCGCAAGCGCGGACACGCGCTCGCCG
>JALYZK010000031.1 GCA_030945705.1 Vulcanimicrobiota bacterium
AGGTCATACTGCGCGCGCCTTACACTCTGCTTTGCATTCTGTAATAAAACTGCGAACGAGGGCGAACCAACAGGCCACGACGATGCTAGCGGGCCCCCGAATGACATTGCGTGACCTAGACCTTCAGCGTTCCAACGTTGAGGGATAGCCCCGGGAGCACCGTGATGATGGGCCCGGGTATGGCTTGTAATCCGAGTGCAGCCAAACCGAGCGCCATGTTTTTTTGTCCGACAGCGGTCTCGTAGGTGGGGTAGATGCTCAAAGTATAAATGCCATCCGAGATAGCGTTGAACTGAAAACTTCCAGCGTCGTCGGTCGTGGCCGTTCCGACTACGTTATTCAATGAGCCAGTAACGACTACGGTGGCACCGCTGACGGGAAGGCCTAAAAGGTTTGCAATCTTCCCGAGAACTAAGCCGCTGCTTTGCTCTGGGGCGATAAAGAAGGTTGGTCTGACGGAGACGCTACTATTGGAACCGAGGGTGAGCGATTCGGCCGCATTAAAGTCGATGTGCAGGCCATTTGTCAATGTAGCCCCTGAAGAAAACGGTATATTCACGAGTATATTCGCGGTCCCAAACGCGCCTTTCTGCGTCGAAGTTTCACGACCAGCGTTTACCGTGCTTAAAGACGGTGCTCCGTAAAGGAACGACATGGGCAAGGTGCGGCCGTTCAATACGACCCTGCTAGAAGGGATGTGTACCACCAGGCGCAGCGCATCGTAAGTTCCGAGTGCCAAATGTGTTGTGCCCAAATCGAGCGATTGGGCTTGATAATTTAGAAAATTTATGACCTTCGGCGAGGCGTAAGCGAGAAGCGGGATGATCTTGCCGTTCTGGACCGCATCGATGCGCGAAATTCCCAGATCTACTTCCGAGGGAACACTATTGCCTAACGAAGGCGGGGCGTCGGAAGCCGACATATGATACTGCCGCGCCGGTATGCCGCCTAACGAATCCTTTGCTCCAAAGGACTTGAAGGCCGAGTCGGCGCCGCCAGTACTTTCGGAGCATCCGGCTATGGCGATAAGCAATATTAAAAAAACGGACGCATAATGTTTCACATGAACTCCGAGCCCGGATGATCAGCCGTATAGCGACTGAGCAAGTATTACATAGCAAGTATATCTTGGTCAGCGGCCCTCTGGCTATAGCGCTTCGCGGCAAACCACATACAAAAACTTAAACTTTACGTTGTCGCCACGTAAGGGCGGTGCAGCTTCAGCGTTAGTTGTTTAGAAAGCGTTAAGACTCTTAAGCAGTTATGAGTTGCGGCACCCGTTCGCCACTTAAAAACACGGGGAGTTCTTCCAGCGAGAACTGCAAGCCAGTATAGAATTTCCCGAACGAGGCGTACTTCGCGCTTGCTTCGTCAAAACGCATCTCGTAAATAAGTTTCTTGAAAATGAGGGGATCGTCCGCGTAGAGATCGACACCCCACTCCCAGTCATCATACCCGATTGAACCGGAGATAACTTGCGTTACTAGGCCGTGAAACGTGCGCCCGATCTTTCCATGATCCAGCATCAGTTTGGCTCGCTCGATGTACGGCAGCATGTACCAATTCAGCGTTTCGCCCCGCTTCTTATCCATGGGGTAGAAGCAAACATTGCGGCGTTTCGGCATGCGCGCCCACAAACGGCCCGCGTTGCGTGGATTCTTCACTTGTTCCTCTAGCAGCGCATCGAAGGCGTCGTTCCATTCTTGCGAATGCGGTTTCAAGACACGCACGGCCAGTTCACTATGGATTTTCGCGGTTGCTTCATACAAACCCAGTTCCAAAACGGAAACGTACGACGACCTCGCGGTCAAAAACTCGCTTAACGCTAAAGAATCGACACGGGTCTGTATGTCCGCGAGCTGTTCAAAACTCTTAGCGTAATGGGTCAACATGAGTTCGCCTTTGTGTCCGATAAGTGCAGTGACTCCTACATCCGATTCAGAAGAAGTCGCGACGTCGCTCAAAAGCCTGTGCGCTTCTGCCAACCTAACTTTTTGTTGCTTGCCGCTGCGGCTTTGCCAAGCGCGCCGATCGACTGCAAACATGCGGTGAAGAATCCACCATCCTTCAAGGCTTTCGGGGACATCAGGATGTCTCACGGCCTGGTTTTTGCCAGGGCGCGCACGCGCTTGATTTCAGCCTGAATTTCGGCTTCCAGCATGTCGGGACGCTCGCGATATTTCGCCCAGAGCTGCGGCATTTGCGCGATATCATCGAGAACGCGTGCGAAAATCGCGTTGACGGGCGTCGGCACTCGGTGATGCAGACCTGCTGCGGCCACGGCGCCGTTGAGCACGTTACCTTCGGTCAACTCTTTACCCGCACGCAAGTCTTGCAGCAAAGAGGGAAGTTTGCGCCCTCTCGCTCCGGCAATTCGATTCCCTAAGAGCGAACGCGCGAGCGGGCTCGGAAGCGTTGCGATACCTTGCAGAATGCGCACGGGATAATGCGGAAGGTCGATTGGCACGAGTGACATGGCTTGCATTACCGCACGAACTTCGCGTATCGCGTGAATCTCTAAGGTGAAGACTTGCTCGTAATGTACTAACCGGTTAGGCAAGACGTTCAAGATCGCACAAGAAGCGTTGGCGACGATGTTTAGGCAGAGCTTCGACCATTTCAGCGCCCGCCAGTCCGGCGCAACCTTTACGGTCAAGGCACTACTTCCGAACGCAGCCCACAGCCAATTATAGGCCGATGCCCCCATTGGGGCGAACGCGATGCCACCTTCTCGAGCTGCTCTCCCTTCCCCATTGCGACCGCGATCGAGGGGAACCGTTAGAGCACAGGCGACAACGGCGTTCTCTCCAAATGCTTGAGCGAGCTTTTCCTCATTACCGACTCCGTTCTGAGGGCAGATATACACGCACGTGCTTCGATTGACGATCGCTCGCTCGAGCGTTTGAATTGCGCCTTCAGTGTCGTACGCTTTGACCGCAACGATTGCAACATCGGCGTGGGTGGGCGTTACTTCATCCAGGCTGCGCGGCGCGTAAACGATTTCATTCCCCATTTGCGCGAGAACGCTGCCCAGATAGGTCCCCACGGCACCGGCGCCAACGACGTAAACTTTCAGGCCAGTGGCTCCGCGTCCGCCCTGCCGGTCGAGCCAAAACCTCCGGGTCGGGATGTTTTATCGAGCGAGGGCACGAGGGCGAATTTCGCCGTGCTAACGGGAGCCACGACAATTTGAGCTATCCGATCGCCACGCCGCACCACAAACGATTCGGTCCCGAAATTTGCGACAATCACGCCCACAGGGCCGCGATAGTCAGCATCGATTGTTCCAGGGCTATTGAGCAGCGTTATTCCCGCCTTTAACGCGAGCCCGCTGCGGGGACGGATCTGCGCTTCGTAGCCCTGCGGCAATGCGATGGCAAAGCCGGTTGGAATGAGCGCCCGCGCACCAGGTAGGAGGGTGAGATCATCGTGAACGGCAGCGTATAGGTC
>JALYZK010000146.1 GCA_030945705.1 Vulcanimicrobiota bacterium
CGCTCACCTTCGGCGTTATCCTTTGAAGTCAACGCAAGAGAAATGTTACCGGCTTCGGGATCAATCTGCTTGGGCTCACGCCCGTCTGAAGCCATAAACTTGATACCTGCGCCGCTGAACGAAGCATGCATAATCTTGTCGCGAAAATCAGCGGCTACCTCATCGCGCATCGGCGAATCCCCATTGCGTAGCACTTCGTACGTTCCGCGCAGAGCGTGCTTGTAAAACTCCAGCGCTTCTTCGCAGCGTCCATAGAAAAAGATGTACGGGACTAGTTGCATGACTTTGGCTTCGGTTGAGGCGGTCGTAGCTTGGTTCATTTCAACTCCTTCGGGAGGTGGAGCGTGGGGGAGTCCGATTATTGTATAAATGAGACTTGAAAAAGTCAAGTGTTTATCAAATAAGCAAGTTTTGTGGTAGACTGGAGCATGGCGACGCGGAAATACGGACAATATTGCGGATTCGCCCGAGCGTTGGAGATCGTAGGGGGACGATGGACGCTGTTGGTTCTGCGCGACCTCATGGTCGGGCCGAAACGCTTCACGGACCTGCAGCGTGGCCTACCGGGGATGCCCAGCAATTTGCTCACCGAACGGGTCAAAGAACTCGAGCACTCCGGCATAGTTCGACGTCGCGTCCTGCCGCGGCCGACCGGTTCGGTTGTCTACGAATTGACTGAGTACGGGATGGAACTCGAGGATACCGTGATCCGCCTCGGCCGTTGGGGTGCGAAACTCTTGGATGAGCCCCGCCCGGAAGAGATCCTCACCGTTGACTCGATGATCATGGCGCTGCGCTCGACCTTCCATCCAGAGGCGGCGCGGAGACTACATGCCGGGTACGAGTTGCATTTTGGCGAGATCATCGTCCACGCAGATGTCGATCGCGGCAAACTGCGAGCCGCAGCTGGGCCGCACGCTGCGCCCGATTTAATCATCGAAGCGGGACCGGCGATCAAGGATCTGATGGCCGGTGTTATCCACCCAGCCGAAGCCATCAAGAACGGGAGCGTTCATCTCATCGGCGACGAGAATCTGTTGACGCGCTTTGCGGAGATTTTTCGAATCGAGCCGATGCCGCCGGCCAACGCCAACGCACGGCTCGGTAAGAGGCGGGTGGAAGCATAATCGGGTGGAAGTGCTGGAGACGCATGATGAGGTTGGAGCCCGCTCTACGAGATATTTAGCTAACGCCGGTATGATAGGCGCACTGATCGTCGTCATGCTCGCGGACAGCGCCAGGGCGGCTTCGACTACAGCTAAGCCGCAAGACCAGCAGCCACTGCACAAGATTTCCGCACCTGCCGACCGATATTTTGGCCGGATGAAGCTCAGTTATCTCGGAATCAACAATACGTTCCAACACGCGCATATTCGCGCTGGCGCGTACACCACCGATCCCGACGTGATGCATAAGCTCACCTTTGCCGACGAAGCCCTGCACGACTGGATGAGGCAATTTCCAAACGACCCACACTTGCCGCGGTCGTTCTACCTGGCTTCGGAAATGTATAAGAAGATTTGGACCAAGCAATATCAGGATAAAGCGTGGGAATACATGCAATTGCTACAATCAAAGTACGCGTCCACGTTTTTCGGCAAACAAGTAAAGAAAGACACGGCCAACGGTTTTACGCAACATTATTTCGCAGAGCCGCGACCCTGCCCCACGATCCAACCGTCCGTAAGCGCGTCGCCCTCTGCGAACCTGGAGTCAACTGCTACTGCGTCGCCACCCATCGCGGCGCCGTCCTCGACGCAACCTAAAGTTCAAATCGAAACCCCACCCTGCATCTCACCGGCAACACCGACCCCGTCCGCTAAGGAATCACCGCAGGCTAGTCTTTGAGCGTTTCGGCCGCACTCGACTCCTGAACGCGTACCGGTGGACTCACAATGTCGGTGCCGGCGACAGCGGGATAAACAAAACCCGCAACAATGGCGCCGAGGATTGGAGCGACCCAAAACAGCCAAAGTTGTGCAAGCGCCCAACCTCCAACAAACAGGGCGGGGCCCGTACTGCGTGCCGGATTCACGGATGTATTCGTAACCGGAATGCTGATTAAATGGATGAGCGTCAGAGCCAACCCGATTGCAATGCCGGCAAAGCCCGCCGGCGCACGTTTGTCCGTGGCACCCAAGATCACAATGAGGAACATGAACGTCATGACGAGTTCACATACCAGCGCCGAGAAGAGTGAATAGCCGCCTGGGGAATGATTACCATATCCATTCGCTGCGAAACCCGCGCTCGTGTTAAATCCGGCGGCTCCGCTTGCGATGATATAGAGAACGCCGGCTGCAACGACGCCTCCCAGCACCTGCGCAACAATATAGGGAACAAGATCCCGAGTTGGAAAACGCCGCCCGATCCACAATCCGATGGACACAGCGGGATTGAGGTGCGCCCCTGAAATTGGACCGAGGGCATAGACCATCGTCAAAACGGTCAGCCCGAAGGCAAGCGCTACGCCCGCGAATCCGATACCGACATGCGGAAACTTTGCGGCCAAAACGGCACTGCCACAACCACCAAGCACAAGCCAAAAAGTTCCAATGAACTCGGCGCTCGCGCGTCGGGGAATTGGAATCACTTCTATGTGCCCGGCACGGCTATCGGAACGTCTCTGATGCGCACGCCGTCGGCACTCGCGCTGGAATCCACCGACGCCGTCTCGCTCCTGAGCAGATCAACGTCCTGTGGCGAAAATTTTCCGGACTTAAATTTACCACCGACCGTGGCCAAGCTTCCGGCCAATCCGCCAAGGCCGCCCATTAAATTATGAAGAATGGGATCGTTGCTTTTGCTTGCAATTCGTTGCGAGACCTTAACTTCATGCACCGCGAACAATAGCGCCGCCCCGCCTTTGAC
>JALYZK010000035.1 GCA_030945705.1 Vulcanimicrobiota bacterium
AGGCAGGTGTGGGGGTCGGAAGGGGAAGGGGGGTTGCCGGGGTGCCGGACGGCCGGGGGGTCGCATAGAGTTGTTGAGCGCCCGGATTGACTGGCGGGATTGAGGGTGTCGGTTGAGGCAAGGGTGAGTCGTTGGAGGTTGCGCTGGGGCCGGGGGAAGGTTCCGCGAGCGCAGCGGTCGAGCATCCATGCATGACCAGAGACGCTATCCGTTCGTTGTCTGAAACGTTGGCGCTTTTCACCGGCACAATATCAATGCCTATCAAAGCAAGAATGACCACGAGCGCGAGGTGCCTCATGGGTTACCGATCTTCATGCCACAGAAGAAAGAGACCGGTACCCCCCATAACGACGTTCGGAAGCCACGCAGCCAAGTATGGATTTATCGCTCCGTTACGCCCTATTGCGGAAGCGATCGCGGTCATAACGTAATAAACAAAAAACGTCATAATCGAAAGTGTGATTCCCAGCGTGCGTCCTTTACTTCCAAAGCGGATCGCCAGGGGCAGCGCGATAATGACGCCGATGAGCGCGGCAGCAGGATAGGCAAGTTTGTTTGCGAGGTTGATCCGCATCGCACCAAGTGCGGGTCCGCCAACGCCCTGCGCTTGTAGCGCTTTCACCTGTGCTGCGAGGCCCTTGGAATTGGTCGCATACGGATCGCTATTGACGGAGCTCACAAATTGCGCGGCGGTTTCCGCTAGTGGGAGCCCTATGGAAAAGGTTTTGGCGATATACTGTTGATCGGCGATTCCCTCGGCATTATACTTCGAGCGGACGGCGTTTTCTAACACGAGAGCTCCCCCCTCAATGTGCGCTTTCTTCGCAGTCACGACTTCCTGGAAATAGTTGGAGCGATTGGGCCGGAAGATCATAACACCTTCCATGGTCTTATAGTCGGACGCTACTTGGGTAACATAAAAGACCGTTTGTGTGTCCGGATCCTTGCGAAAAAGCTGCGGTTCGATAGGAAGGGCCGACTGATGATATACGATTTGGTAGAACGTTCGCGTTGAAAGGTCGACGCTAGCCGGCGTGACGCGTTCGTTGATGAAGTAGGAAAGAAGAAAAATTACGGACCCTAGTAGAACCGGTGTGCGGCAGATGCGCCAAAGTGATATTCCCGATGTTCGCAGCGCATTAAGTTCGTTGTCTCCGGCAAGCCGTCCCATTGCCAGCATCGTTCCAAAAAGCGCGGCAAAAGGAAATGCTTGGGGCGTGCTTTGAGGTATGCGGAAAACAAGAAAACGCAACACCACGAGAAAGGGCGCGTGAGCGTTGATGATATAGTCGGCGGCCAAGAAGAAGATGTTGATGAACCAAAAAAGCAGATAGGCCAATAACGCAAAACCGAAGGGACCGACAAACTCTCTGAGGATATACTGGTCCAAGATTGGAATTTTACTGCGTATCGGGGGGGCGATCGGAGCGACGCGCGCTCCCGAGATCGACGCCATCTAAAGCTCCCTAGAGGTCAAGGGTGTTCTGATTGAACCGCCTCCATCCGCCCCAGTGCCTTTTCCGCCGGCGTCGTGGCGCGGGGTTAATCACAAGCCTTCTTAATAATTGTGGTAGGCGGTTACGACGCGGGCCACGTATTGGCGGGTCTCGGTGTAGGGTGGAACCCCATGGTAAGAATCTACCGCACCGGGGCCCGCGTTGTAGGCCGCCACTGCGAGTTCAACATTATTATTGTAGCGCAGCAACAAGCCGTGTAAATATCGTGTGCCACAATCCACATTGCCCCTCGGCTCAAACGGATTTCCGATGCCGCAATCTGCGGCTGTAGCCGGCATGAGCTGCATCAAGCCCTGCGCGCCTGCGGAACTGACGGCGCTTGGGTTCCCGCCGGACTCCGCCATGACGACCGCATTTGTCAGTGCCGGCGGCACGGCGTTGGCCTGCGAGGCGTCACGTATGATAGCGTTCAACTGCGCTGGCGGTAGCGCTTTGGAGGCATAGGGAAGGTAAGCGCTGCCGCTGCACCCAGCCAGTGCTAAAAAAGCCGCCCACAAAATGCGCTTCCGCATGGGTCTCCGATTCTGCGCGCCATGAAACCGGCCTGCGCCTATTCTTCATGCTTCGGTCACCCACCACCGAAACGTTAACGCTTGCGCTTCTCTCTTTGGGGGCGTATAGTGGAGCCAAGTGGTTGACGGTGGTGTATCGGGGAGGATAAATGCACGCGGACTTGCCGCGCTTTATGGGCTCGGTCGAGCATGCACTCGACGACAAGGGTCGGCTTATTGTCCCCGCACGTTATCGCGAACGATTAGGACCGGGGTTCGTCTTGACCATCGCTCAACCCGATCCTTGCCTTGCGCTCTATCCCACGGCAAGTTGGGCAGAAGTCTGTCGCCGCCTTGAACAGGCACCGCGCAAAGATGAATCATTCCGCCGTTTCGTCCGCTTCCTGTTCGCCCACAGCGAGGAAGTAACGTGCGATGTACAAGGCAGGTTAGTCATCCCTTTGGCGCTTAGAATCTACGCCGGTATCGAGCGAGATGTGGTCTCTATAGGCTCCCTTTCACGGATCGAAATCTGGGCGAAAGAACGGTTCGCCCAACACGCCGCTCCCAACGCCGGGGTCGGCGATTTCATGGCAGAACTTGGCCTCTACTGATGGTTTTGCGTGAGGCATGCTTCAGTACTGTACGCGCAAGCGCTCGACTTTCTGGGATTGCGTCCCGATGGGACGTACGTCGATGCAACGTACGGAAGTGGCGGACATTCCCGCGGCATTCTCGAGCGCTTAGGGCGGGGCCGTCTTATTGCTTTGGATGCGGATCCTTCGGTGCGCGCGCACTTGATCCAACATCCGTCTTTCACCTTCGTTCGTACGAACTATCGCCAGTTGGACTCGGTACTCGACGACTTAGGAGTCCCAAAGATCGATGGTATTTTGTACGATTTGGGAGTCTCATCAATGCAGTTTAACGAAGCGCATCGAGGTTTTTCGTTTACGCATGAAGCCCCGCTGGACATGCGCATGGACACCACTAGTGCTAGGAGTGCCTATGATATCTTGGCGACTGCCAGCGAATCTGAACTTGCCGACATCTTCTTTTATTTTGGGCAGGAACGCTCCGCCAGACGTATCGCACACGCGATCGTACAACGTCGCGCTGTGGGCCGCTTGCCGACCACCACGGTTGAGTTTGCTGGTCTGGTAAGCGGTTTACTGCATCGTCCTGGAAGGCGCGAGCGGATTCATCCCGCGACGCGCACGTTCCAAGCGCTGCGCATCGCCGTTAATGACGAGCTTGATGCGCTGCGCGAGAGCCTGACGGCGGCGGTTGGACGGTTGCGTTCGGCTGGCCGGATCGTCGCCATCAGCTTTCACTCCTTAGAGGACCGTATTGTAAAAATCACCTTTCGGGACGATGCCCGTCTGGACGCGCTAACCAAAAAACCGGTGCAGCCGGACGATGATGAAATCGAGCGCAACCCTCGTGCTCGTAGTGCAAAGCTGCGCGCCGCACAACGGAAGGCTGACTAAAATGATCGCTCAGCATTTGTTCGACGAAGGCAGGCCCCGTATTGCGAACGTACGCAGTAATAAGAATGCTTCGCGCAAGCGGCGAACCGCGACGACACATTTACGTTATGCGCATCTTGTGCGCTTCGTTTTCATCCTGTCGCTGGTGTTTATAACTCTGATGAGCTATCTGTCTCTTATGGCAAATCTAACTGGCATAAACTACTCGGTTGCGCGGGCTGAGCATGAGCGGGGTTTCTTGGCGGATCAGACCTTGCGTTTGGACGATCGGCTTGCGCATCTGCGCTCGCATGAACGGCTGGCAACGCTTGCGGCGCACCTTGGCATGCGCGATCCGCAGGCGTATGCTATTGTGCGTTTGCCCGATGCCCCGCGCCGCACGGTGCGACCCCGACTCGCGTTTCTCACAACGGTAGCCGGCTGGCTCACTGTCGCGCCGTAACCTGCCGGATTAGGCACTGATGCACGAGCGAACGTTTTCGCGCATCGCCCCGCGGCGGGCTAAGTGTTTTTTTTATATCGTATCGCTTTTGGCGGCTATTCTGTTTGGAAAATTGTACGACGTCCAAGTGCTGCGTGGTCCGGTTCTAGCGAAAGAGGCCTACGAGCAGCGTACTGATACCGTTGAAGTGTTCGCGCACCGGGGAAGCGTACTGGACCGTGACGGCAACGTGCTCGTCCGCTCGCTTCCATCGGAAAGCGTCTACGCCGTACCCCGAGAAGTGGTCAACCCGCAAAGAACGGCAATTCTGCTCACCAAGATGCTCCCGCACCCGGATCGGGACTTGAAAAGCAAGCTGAGCGAGCGTTCGTCGCAATTTCTGTGGGTGGATCGCAAGGTTCCTCACGAAAGCGCACAACGGATCGTGGCCTTGTCGCTGCCGGGAATCGGTGTCCGAGAAGAAGATACTGGATTGCGCTACGATACGGTCGGGCATCTTGCCTCAACGGTTCTTGGCTTTGTCGGAATCGACGAAAACGGGCTGGATGGTGTTGAATATGCCTTTGATTCATTATTAAAAGGTACCTCGGGCCGAATGATTCTCGAGGCAGATCTATTCCGCCGAACGATTCCCTTTGGCCAGACCACGGTCGTCCGGCCCGCCCGTCCTGGCCTTAACATCGAGCTAACCATCGATTCGTACTTGCAATATGAAGCCGAGCGCGCCCTCGAGGAACAGGTACGCGCTTTTTCGGCACGCAGCGGCAGCGCAGTCATTATGGATCCGTACACCGGTGAAATCCTCGCCTTGGCAAACGTGCCGGACTACGAACCCAACTCGTACGCGCGTTTCAGCGACGACGCTCGCCGTAACCGTGCCGTCATGGACGCATACGAACCTGGATCAACCTTTAAGTTAATTACGGCCGCCGCTGCTTTAGAAAGCGGAAAGATGCGACCAACCACGCGTTTTCCGGCGCGTAACACACTCACCGTAGGTGGCCGCACGATTCACAACGCTGAAGATGGCTTTATGGCCGGGACGGGCGGCAGCGAGTCAATGGAAGATATCGTCGCCTATTCTCACAACGTGGGCGCTGCAGAAATTGGCATCGCAACGGGCGCTCGCCGCTTATATGCGATGATGCGTTCGATGGGTTTTGGAACCGGGACCGCCTTGGGCCTACCGGGTGAAAATCCTGGCATCGTGCGCCCGCTGCAAGAGTGGAGCGGAACTTCGCTTGCAACGATGTCGTTCGGTCACGGCGTTTCGGTGACGCCGGTTGGACTAGCGCGCGCGTACTGCGCTATCGTCAACGGTGGGGTGCTGCTGCGCCCGCGCATTCTTTCAGCTATCACAGATGCCGACGGGCGGGTTATCTATCGCTATGGGACGCAAGTGGAACATCGCGTTCTCTCCCAAAGAACCGCAGCTGCGTTGCGCAAATTCCTACGCGCCGTGGTACTGCGCGGGACGGGGAATCCTACCGCTGCAGTGCCCGGCTATACGACGGCAGGAAAAACCGGAACGGCCCAAGTGGTAGAAAACGGCCATTACGCCTCGGGAGAGTATATCGCTTCGTTCGTTGGCTTCGTACCGTACGAGCATCCACGTTTTGTGATCTTAGTAAAAGTTGAGAGACCTCGTTCGGCGATCTATGGCAGCGTTGTGGCCGCCCCGGCGTTCGCGCGTATCGCGCATGCGGCGATGTTGCACGTAGGCGTCCT
The DNA here is from genome assembly GCA_030945705.1 of Vulcanimicrobiota bacterium. Lineage (GTDB taxonomy): Bacteria > Vulcanimicrobiota > Vulcanimicrobiia > Vulcanimicrobiales > Vulcanimicrobiaceae > JALYZK01. The sequence continues at coordinate 5,669 of JALYZK010000035.1, forward strand.
GCCCGTGCCGACATCCTCGCCTGCCGCCAGGCCTGCGCGCTTGGTCGACGCTTCTCCAACCACGAAGTGACTGCCGGTGAATGGCAACCCAGCAAAAAGACTAGGCGAGTTGATCGCAGACATCGTTCCATGCGAGGTTCGCGGGGGAGGCGATTGTATCGTAACCTCGCTGCAGATAGACTCGCGTAAAGTGCGCGACGGCGCATTGTTCGTCGCCTTGCGCGGCGAGCACGTTGATGGTCATCTTTTTATCGATGCTGCGGTGGCGGCCGGTGCGCGTGCCGTCGTCATGGAACGCGAACAACTTTTACCAAGCAACGTTACAGGAATCGTTGTTCCAGACAGCGCCCGCGCGCTTTCCCTTCTCGCCAATTCGCTTTTTGGGCGGCCTTCCCAAAGCCTGCGTGCTATCGGAATTACCGGAACCAATGGAAAGACTACGACCGCACACTTTATTGCGGCAATCTTGAGCGAGGGCGGCATCCCAACCGGAGTACTGGGGACGCTGGGAGCCAGATTCGCAGATCAACGTTGGAAGATTGAAAACACCACACCGCTCGCACACGAACTGCATCAGATCCTTGCCCAGATGCGCGATGCTGGCGCCAATGCGGTCGCCATGGAAGTCAGTTCTCATGCGCTTGCATTGCAACGCGTTGAAGACGTCCGCTTTTCAATAGGTGTACTGACGAACATTACCCGCGATCATCTGGATTTTCATGGAACCTTCGGAAACTACGTTAGCGTGAAGCGGCGCCTTTTTGAGCGCGCTGACACGTTGATCCTCAATGTCGACGACGCTATAGGGGCGCAATGGAGTCGCGAATTCAGGGAGCACAAAAGGGTTTTGACCTACGGCCTGTGCGCTGAAGCAGATATTCGTGCGCTGCACGCCCGTTTTCACGAGCAATATACCGATTTCCAGATAGGCGCTCAAGAGTTCCGCCTGCACTTACCGGGGCGCTTCAACGTCGCAAATGCGCTTGCGGCGGTTGCGCTCGCGCGGACGTTCGGCATCCAGGACGGGATTAGCGCTCGCGGGCTGCGCACAATTGACAGCCTGCCGGGCCGCATGCAACGGCAGGAATGCGAAGGAATCAGCGTGATTGTTGATTACGCCCACACCCCGGATGCGCTCGCGAACCTTCTTAGCGCGGTCCGGGAAACCACCTTAGGAAAAGTACTTGTGGTATTTGGATGCGGCGGTGATCGCGATGCGGGAAAAAGGGCGCTGATGGGAAGCATCGCGGCCGAGAATGCAGACCGCATTTTCGTTACCTCGGATAATCCACGCAGCGAAGATCCGCAGAAGATAGTGGATCAGATCGCGGAGGGCATACCGGCGCGTGACGCCAGAAACATCCATATCGACCGCCGCGAAGCCATTGTTGCGGCGATCGAAGCTGCGCAAGGCGGCGATACGGTTGTGATCGCTGGTAAAGGTCACGAAAGATATCAGGTTTACGCAGAGCGTGTCGAGCATTTTGATGATATGCAGGAAGCCCGAGATGCCTTGCAGTGCAGGCAACGCCATTGAGGTTAACACTTGCCCAGGCGCGGGAGGCAACGCAGGGCAGCGTTCTGCATGCGCAGCGCTTTCCGCCCACCTTCAGTATCGTCACTGATACTCGAACGTTGGAGAAGAACGATGTCTATTTGGCCCTGCGCGGGGAACGCTTCGATGGCCACGATTTTGTGGGACAAGCTTACCGGCAAGGGGCCGCCGCGGCGATCGTCGATCGCGTACCCGAACAGTGCGAGGAGATTCCCTGTATTGTTGTTGGCGACACGAAGGCGGCTTACATGGATCTCGCGCGAGCCGCGCGCAAGCAGTTCGCCGGACGTGTCGTCGCGCTAACGGGTAGCACCGGAAAGACAACTACCAAGACGTTCCTTGGATGCATGCTTGCCCCACATTACGGTGATCGCGTGGCCGCAACGCCGGGCAACGAAAATAACGAAATCGGCGTAAGCAAACTGCTGCTTTCGGTGCAACCCGATGCCGAAGTTGTGATCGTTGAAATGGGAGCCCGCCATTATCACGACATTGCAGTGTTAGTCGAAATCGCCCGTCCAGAGGTTGCAATCCTAACCAATGTTGGTGAAGCGCATCTCCAGATAATGGGCTCCCTCGAACGGCTAGCCCAAACGAAGTGGGAAATTTTCCAAACGGGCGCCCTACCCATACTGAACTGGAACGATCCCGTTTGTCGTGCTAAGTGCGCCTCGCTGGTACGTCAGCCGCGCTGGTTTGCCGCCGGCGAAGACTTCAGCGAAGAAAACCTGCCCGAACACCTCACCGTCGTCACTCCAAGCTCGTTGTCGGTTCGATTGGGGAATGCCCGGGAAGAAGTTTCGACTGAGGTAACGATACCCGGCGCACATAATTTGTCTAACGTTGCGGCTGCCGCTGCCGCTGCACTCGCGGTGAATGTGCCCACGCGGACGATTGCTGCGGCCATCTCCACCTTGAAATTGCCGTCGGGGCGCTACGAAACCATCCAAATTGAAGGGCGCGCGCGGATCATCTACGATGCCTATAACGC